>CAZNWW010000001.1:0-1177 GCA_964576155.1 uncultured Myxococcales bacterium
TGTAGCCCGTATCCTGGCCGGAGAAGTCGGTCCAGGTCTTCTCAACTGCGACGAAGTCCCGCTCCACCTGCGCCTTGAGAACATCCCGCTGGTGCGGTTCCAGGGTCGCCTTGAGCACCGGCAGGAGCTGCTGCTCGAAGCGCTGCCGCAGGACCAGGAAGAACTCCGAGCGGTCCTTGCCGAAGGGCAGGAGCGTGTAGATCAGATCGAATTTTCCAGGATCGAGGGGGCTCGGCCAGACGGGCTCTTCGACCTTCTCCTCGGCCCCCTCGACCTTCTCCTCTTCGCCCTTCTTCTTATCCGCCGCTGCTGCGGGCGAGGCCAGGGACAAGGCAACAACGAGTGCCACCGCACGGGTGATACCCGAACACCAATTCCGGATCATAGGCCACCTCCGGCGCGTCATGGAGCCATTCGATTATACCACGACCGGTTTGGGCGAGGAATATTCCTTCCGGGTCGGTTACGCAAGGGAAATCTCTTGACAGGTCTGGAGTCGGGTTGTAAACAACTGCCGTTCTTTGAGAGGTTGCGGAGGTGGCGGAATTGGTAGACGCGCATGGTTCAGGTCCATGTGGGTGCAAGCCTGTGGGGGTTCGAGTCCCCCCCCCCGCACTTACACGAACAGGCCCTCTGCCCCGGAGGGCCTGTTCGTTATAAACATCTGCCATCCCTACGGATGTAACATCCTCCGGATCTGCCGTCTGCCATGTAGCCGGGATCCTCACCTCCGGCCTCTGCGTCTGGGCCTGGCAGGACGTCCAACGTCTGGATCGGTTCCAGGTCGAGCAGGTGCGGCAGTTCGCGGACGGCCTCCACCAGTCCTTGCCGCGTGTCTCCCGGAATGCCCCAAGTGATCGGTATGTGCGGCTATTCGGGCGGCGGTTCGTTTTGCTTCAGGAGACGCAGAACCCGCTGAGTTTGCACACCATCTCGAAGCCTTCGGGTGCTGCGGGGCAGTCCTCATCCGTTGTGCAGATGGGAGCGCAGAACGCGTCGCCTCCCGGGACCGGGGCGCAGAGGCAGCCCATTGATGCCCCGGCTGGACAGGCCCCCTCCGCCTCGCAGTCCGTGTCGGTTGCGCAGAGCGTGGGCTCGGGGAAGGTCTCTTGGCAGTCCTCAGGGCAGGTCTCCTTCGTTTCGGGCAGGGTGCATAAATCGTCGCCGCATATGGGCT
>CAZNWW010000001.1:1277-30523 GCA_964576155.1 uncultured Myxococcales bacterium
GTTTCGGGCAGGGTGCATAAATCGTCGCCGCATATGGGCTCGGCGTCCTCGCAGTCCTCGGGGCAGTTCTCATCGGTTTCAGGCCCGTTGCAGACGTCGTCGCCGCAGCAGTCCTTCCCTGGCGGTGCCTCCGAGCAGGGGATCGGGCTCTCTGCGTCGCCGCAGTCCTTCGGGCAGGTCTCCTTTGTCTCGGAGCCGGTGCATATGCCGTCGCCGCAGACGGGATCGGTCTCCGATACGCTGCAGAAGCCCTGGGGCAGGCAGATCTTTTCCACGCCGGGGATCTCGGGGCAATCCTCGTCGGCCTCACAGGCGGGGACGCAGGCTCCGCCTGTTGGGCCGGGGACGCAGACACAACCCAGCGTGGCGTCCGCCGGGCAGGGTGGGTCTCCCTCGCAGTCCGCGTCCTCTGTGCAGCCCGTCGGTTCCACGTGGTCTTCGCAGTCATCAGGGCAGGTGGCGAGGGTCTCCGGAGGGACACATTCGCCGTCTCCGCAGATGGGCCCGGGCGGGCAGTCGTCGGGGCAGGTGTCGGGGTTCTCCGGGGGTGTGCAGAGTTCGTCGCCGCAGACGGGCCCGCTTTCGGTGCAGTCCTCCGGGCAATCTTCGGGTGTCTCCGGGGCCTCACAGAGTTCGTCCCCGCAAACCGGGTCGGGGACGACGCAGGCGCCCAGGATGCAGTTCGCATCGCCGTCGCACTCACCGCAAGAGCCCCCGCAGCCGTCGTCACCGCATTGCTTTCCGTCGCAGTCCACGGCGCAAGTGTCGGCGGACCCGAGGGTGTCCTCGGCCGGGAGGGTATCGCTGCCGTTGTCGTTGCCGTTGTTCTTGTCGCCGCAGCCAGCCCAGGCGAAGGCGAACGCAAGGGCGAGGGAGAGGATCATCGTGCGCATGATATAGCCTCCTGGTTTCCATAGATTATACAACCCCGAGCCCTCCCAAGCAACCCACCTCTTCCCACAGCTCCCGGTTCCCGGTTCCCAGCCCTCCCGCGCACCCTTCTCGAGGGTATGCGGGACGAGTTCGTCTTCCTCCTCCGGGAGGGCGGCTTGCTCCCCGCGGACTTCACCCTTCTAGGAGATGGTCATGGGCATCATCGACTGCACCGTGGCCGTCACCGGCCTCAACGCTACGGACAATCCGGGCCCCGGGGTCTCCGTGATCCGGTCCCTTCGCCATGACCACGACTTCAAGGGGCGGGTGGTGGGCCTCTACTACGGTGCGAAGCTCGCAAGGTCCCTGGACGAAGCCATCGCTGCCTACCACCGCATCGTTGCGGAGTGGGGGGTGCCCGTGATCATCCAGCAGGCCATCAAGTTGTGTCCATAGCTACCGTACCCGCCTTCGTCGGACCGCCGGTCTGCGCCTCTGGGATTCTCTGGAGATCTTCTTTAGAAACTTTTCGGCTTCTCGGTAGCGGGGGTGGGCCCGCTCAGCGGCCCGGAACGCGGCGGTGTGCGCGTATCGACGGGTGCCCTTTGCTGTGAGCCCCAGGGACTTGTGGAGAAGCTCGTGGAAGACGATGAAGTCGACGACCCACTCGGGGACGTTCTCCGCGTCCAGTGACGGCGAGATCGTGAGTCGATCTTCGGAGAAGCGATAGGAGCCGAAGGTGCGGCGGGATGATATCGAACCCCAGCGCAGGGTGGGTCTCTCCAGTTGGCCGTCGAAATGCGCGGCGTTGACGCGATGGAACGATGCGTCCAGGTCATGCACCGTACCCAGCGCTGAGGCGTCAGGCTCAGGGGCCAGGTTGCAGAGCTCGCTGGAGACCTCTACGAAGCCCTCGGTCAGTGAAAAATCCCGGCTGAGGCGATGGAGGGTCTGCATGTCTCGGCCGCCCCAGGCTGTGGCGAAGGCCCCCAGAAACTCGTCATCTGCGGCCATGAAGCCCTGGTGGAGCCGCAGGAGGGGTGGGCGGCGGTGGTCCTGGTCCCGGATCCTCCACAGCGCACCTATCGCAATCAGGTGGACCTCGGCGGCGTTGACCGGAGCCGGCTGCGGCGCCAGGGCTCCGCGCAGACGGCGGAGAGCGTTGACGTGCCGCAGCCAGTTGTCCGGTCTGGAGACGAAATTGAGCCATGTGTAAGCGTTGCGGGTGCGCGACGGGAGGTCCGAGGGGCTGCCCCCCGCACGGCGGCAGAGGCGCTCCACTACCTTCGCGTGGTCTTCCACGGCCGCGCGCAGAGGGTCGTCTCCCTGGAGGTGGACGAGGTCTCGCCAGAGCCGGGCGGCCAGGTGGTCTGCGATGGACACGACGTTTCGCAGGTGGATGGTCATGCCGGACGGAGACCCAGCGTGGTAGCCATCTGCGCAGCTGCGTCCCACTCTTCCCGGGGGAGGGCGCGACCCAGATTATTGTGCTCGTCGGCCTGGCCGCAGGGATGGTACTGGCCCATGACGTTCACCGCCACGTCCCGTCCGAACCGCGTCGCTATGTGCTCCAGGATCCGGCGGCTGTCCTCTCCGCAGCCCGGCATAACCAGATGACGGATCAGGACCCCCCGCCGCAGGACGCCGTCGGGGCCGAAGGTCACCGGGCCTGTCTGCCTCACCATCTCTTCCAGCGCAGCCGACACGACCTCGGGATAGTCCGGCGCTGCCATGGTCTCCTCGGTGAACGATGCATCCAGGGACTTGAGATCCGGCATGTAGATGTCCACTGCTCCGTCCAGCAGCCCCAGGGTCTCGAGGGTGTCGTAACCGCCGGTATTCCAGACGATGGGGAGGCGAGCCTCTCGCCGGGTCAGGAGGAACGAGAGGAGGCCCTCGAGGAGCTGGGGGGCCACGTGGGTCGGGGTGACGAAGTTCCAGTTGTGGCAGCCCAGGCGCTCCAGGCGCAGCAGGGATCCTGCGATCTCTCCTGCGGATGCGTCGATCCCCTCGTCCCCGTGGCTGGTCTCCCAGTTCTGGCAGAAGCTGCAATGGAGGGAGCAGCCGGAGAGGAACACGGTCCCGGATCCCGCCGTCCCGCGGATCATCGGCTCTTCGCCGTGATGGGGGAACGCGGAGGCGATCCGGGCCCGGCGCCCGACGCGGCAGAGCCCGAGCTCACCGGCGAGGCGATCCACGCCGCAGCGCCGCCCGCAGAGATCGCAGGAGCCGAGGCGGTCCAGGGCCATCCCGACGCGCTCCTCGAGGCCGCCGTTGCGGAAGAGGGACAGATATGCTGGCTGGAACCCGTCCATGGGGCCAGCATCCGAAGAGTCCACGGAGATGTCAACCCGCCCCTCCCCTGTGGGAGGCCCTTTAGGGCCGAATCTTCGGGGCGAAGCCCTCCCACAGTTGACCTCGAGATCCTTGCGGACGTAGAGTGTGTCCGGGAGGCCGCCATGATCACGACCTTGATCCTGACCGCAGTGTTCGCAGCAGCGCCTGCGAACACCGTCACCGGCGACGGGACCACGCTGACCACCCGGGTGATCGAGCACCCGGTTTACGACGGGGCGGCGGGAAAGATCCACCTGCGCCTTGCCAACGGGAAAGACGTGGTCCTGGAGACCGACTGGCCCGGGGTCTGGCGCGGCCTCTCCCTCGATGCTGAGGAGCACCGCTACGTGCTGGTCGGTGAATTCCAGCAAGGGGGCTGGCTCCCGGTCCGACGTATCCGATACCTGAACGCGCGCTCCGGGATCTACGCGGAGTCGAAGTATAACGGTCGAGACTTCCTGGCCTTCACCGCAGTGGCCTCGTCGGACGGACGCTGGGTAGCGCTCGTCGGGCTCCTGGGGGAGGGCGACGACTTCAAGCTCCTGCTCCTCGACGTTCGGAACGACCACATCGTCGAGCTGGGTGTACCCCCTGCACCGACCCCGTCCACCGACGTCGCTCCCAAGGATCTCAGCGCGAAATGCCCGTGGACCTCCTGGGCGTGCTTCCACGACGGCTGGGTGGATCTGGATCCCGGGATCGTCACGTTCGAGAAGGGGAGCCTCAAGGTGAGCTACGGGGAAGGTGACTCGCCCAAGGGGCGGGGCAAAAAACGCACGGTGCGGTCCTGGGATCTCGAGAAGGCGATGAAGGACGTGGGGACGGGGGAAAACAGATGACGCTCCGCTCGATCAACCCGGTGACCGGTGAGGTTGCCGGCGAGTTTCCAGAGATGACCGATGACCAGGTGGACGCGGCCCTGGCCGCGTCGGCGGCGGAGTACAACGACTGGCGGCGTGTCCCGCTGGGTGAGCGGAGCGCGGCCCTGCGTCGGGCAGCGGCCCTCCTGCGAGACCAGTCGCAGGCCCTCGGCCGGCTCATGGCCATGGAGATGGGGAAACCCGTCTCCGAGGGCAGGGCCGAGGTCGAGAAGTGCGCGTGGGTCTGCGAGTACTATGCGGACAACGCCGCGAGCTTCCTGGCGGATACGGCAGTGGACGTGGACGGGGGCCACGCCCGGGTGGTGTACCGCCCCCTGGGTTCGATCCTCGCCGTGATGCCATGGAATTTTCCGCTCTGGCAGTTCTTCCGCGTCTTCGCCCCGGTTGTTGCTGCGGGTAACGTCGTGCTCCTCAAGCACGCGTCCAACGTCCCGGGCTGTGCAGAGGCGCTCGGAGACCTCGTCCGCAACGCCGGCTTCCCTCCGGATCTCTTGCAGGTCCTTGCGGTTCCCTCTCCCCGGGTCGAGGGGATCATCCGGGACCCCCGAGTGGTCGCGGTGACCCTCACAGGGAGCACCCCCGCAGGCAGGGCCGTGGCGCGGACCGCAGGCGACGTGCTCAAGAAGATTGTGCTGGAGCTGGGTGGCAGCGATCCCTATGTCGTCCTCGAGGACGCAGACGTCATGGACGCAGCCCGGGTCTGCGCTACGTCCCGTATGATCAACGGTGGCCAGACCTGCATCTCGGCCAAGCGCATGATCGTGGTGGACGGGGCCCACGATCTTTTCCTGGACGCGCTGGTGTCCCAGATGGCCCAGTGGTCCCACGGTGATCCGTTGTCGATGGTGACCCGCCTCGGGCCCATGGCCCGCCGGGATCTCAGGGACGAGCTCCACGGGCAGGTGGAGGCCTCGATACAGGCCGGCGCTCGCTGCGTTCTTGGGGGGGAGGTCCCCACGGGCCCCGGCGCGTTCTACCCGCCGACGGTCCTCGCAGACGTGGGGCCCGGGATGCCTGCCTACAGCGAGGAGCTCTTCGGCCCCGTGGCGTCTGTGATCCGGGCCCGGGACGCGGCCGACGCGGTGCGGATCGCCAACGACACCTGCTTCGGCCTCGGCGCCGCTATTTTTACGAGCGATCCGGATCGAGGTCGGTATATCGCGACCGAGGAGTTCGAGGCGGGCGTTTGCTTCGTGAACGACTTCGTCCGCTCGGATCCCCGCCTCCCCTTCGGCGGAGTGAAGGGCTCGGGCTACGGCCGCGAGCTGGGCCTCTGGGGGATTAGAGAGTTCGTGAACGTGAAGACAGTGTGGGAAAATTAGCTACTTCAGCTTCTTCTCGATCTTTGCCCAGGAATCCCGGAGGGTCAGCGTCCGGTTGAACACCGGCCGGTCCGCGCTGGCGCTGTCCGCGCAGAAGTAGCCGAGGCGCTCGAACTGGACCCGCAGGCCGGGCTCCGCGGCCGCGGCGAGCGCGGGCTCCAGCTTGCAGCCTGAGCGCGTTTCGAGGCTGTCGGGGTTCATGGTCTCAATCCACCCGTCCCCTGCTGCCATCGGGTTCTCGTCTCGGAAGAGGCGGTCGTACAGGCGCACCTCCGCGTCCTCGGCGTAGGTCGCCGAGACCCAGTGCAGGGTTCCCCGCACCTTGCGGCCGTCGGGCGCTGCGCCTCCCCGGCTCTCCGGGTCCCAGGTGCAGCGCAGCTCGACCACCTCGCCCTCCTCGTCCCGGACGATCTCGTCGCAGGTTACCAGGCAGGCATAGCGCAGGCGCACCTCCTTGCCCGGCGCGAGGCGGTGCCACTTGCGGGGGGCCTCCTCGCGGAAGTCGTCCCGCTCCACCCAGATCTCCCGGGTGAGCTGGATCCGACGCTTGGGGCCGTCGGGATCCGAAGGATTCAGGGGAGCATCGAAGGTCTCGATCTGCCCCTCCTCCAGGTTTGTGATCACAACCTTGAGGGGGTTCAACACGGCCATGTACCGGGGCACCGTCGCGTTGAGGTGCTCCCGCACGTGGAACTCCAGCAGGGAGATGTCCACGTTCTGGTCGTTCTTGGCGACCCCGATGCGCTCGCAGAACGCCCTGATGGCTTCCGGTGAAAAACCCCGGCGGCGCATGCCGGAGATCGTGGGTATGCGGGGGTCGCTCCAGCCGTCCACGTGGCCGCCCTCCACCAGCTCCAGGAGTTTTCGCTTGCTCATGACCGTGTAGGTCAGGTTGAGGCGTGCGAACTCGAACTGATGCGGCCGCGAAGGGGCGGGGATGTTCTCCACGTACCAGTCGTACAGGGGCCGGTGGTCCTCGAACTCCAGGGTGCAGATCGAGTGGGTGATTTTTTCAATGGCGTCGGACTGCCCGTGGGCCCAGTCGTACATCGGGTAGATGCACCAGGCGTCCCCTGTACGGTGGTGCGTCTGGCGCAGGATCCGGTACATCACCGGGTCCCGCATGTTCATGTTCGGGTGGGCCATGTCGATCTTCGCGCGGAGGGTGCGGGAGCCGTCGGGGAACTCCCCGGCCCGCATCCGTCGGAACAGGCCCAGGTTCTCCCCGGCGCTGCGGTCCCGGTGGGGGCTCGGCTTACCCGGGGCGTGGAAGTCGCCCTTGTAGGCCTTGAACTCCTCGGGGCTCATGTCGCAGACATAGGCCTTGCCCTCCTGGATCAGGTGCTCGGCCCAGTCGTAGAGCTGCTGGAAGTAGTCCGACGCGAAGTGCTCGTTGTCCGCCCATTCGTACCCGAGCCAGCGCACGTCCTCCCTGATCGAGTCCACGTACTCCACGTCCTCCCTGGTGGGGTTCGTGTCGTCGAAGCGCAGGTTGCAGGTCCCGCCGAACTCCTGCGCGAGGCCGAAGTTGAGGACGATGGACTTCGCGTGGCCGATGTGGAGGTAGCCGTTGGGCTCCGGAGGGAACCGGGTCCCCACCCGCCCTCCGTGGGTGCCCGCGTCCACGTCGGCGAGGACGATGTCCCGTACGAAGTTGGAGGCGCGGTCCTCGGTGCTCTCTTCGGTCTTTTTTGTTTCTTCGATCATGGACTCCTCTTACCTCCGGGGTCAGAACCTGTCAAGGCGTGCTGCGCTGCTCTCCTTGGGCCTCCTGGGTAGAACCCATTGATAAAATAACTGGATTCCGGCAGGGGCCGGGGGATACAATGTTCAGCGGACCGTTCCTTCAGCAGGAGGATGTCATGACGAAGTGGATCATCGCGTTGATTCTGGCGGCGGCCTTCGCCGTGACCGGGTGCGACTCGGGCAGCGGCGGCGGACCCGGTGGCGGCGGCGAGGACACCCTCGCCGGCGAGCCCGACGCAGAGGGCACGGGCGCGGTGCAGTGCACCAAACACGCGACCTGTAGTTGGGGCGAGGTCTGCATCGGCCACGCCTGCGTGGTCCCCGAGGGCGCTCCCATGGCCCCCACCAAGGACTTCACGGTGGTCGATCAATGCCCGGGGTCCGAGACCTTCGAGCAGGAGATCGCCCTGTCGGACTACCACGGCACCGTGATCATGCTGTACTTCGCAACCACGACCTGCGCGGCCTGCGTCGCGGACGTGAAGGTCTACCAGAACATGATCAAGCAACTGGAGGGCAAGGGTTTTTCGGGCCTCGTGTCTCTGATCACCGTGATCCTGCCCTACGGCGCGACCGCCATGGCAGACTTCACCCAGGGCCTCACCCATCCGGTGGTCGTGGACACTGCGGATCTGGGGATAGCGGCCACCTACGGCGCGGGCAAGGACGCGGTCATCCTCATCGACCACGCAGGCTACGTGGCCCAGAGCTGGCCGGGTCTGGATGTCCGCGGCGGCGCCAAGGACAAGAGCATGCTCAACGAGACCCTGGGGGCCCTTGCCAACGAAGCCCTCTAGCGACGAGTTCATCGGAGAGGAGAGCGAGATGCGGAAGCTGTACCTTATCGGCCTCATCTTGGCCATCGTCGTCACCCTGGCCGGCCTGTCCTGCGACTCCGGCGGGAGCGGAGAGGGCGGCGGCGGCGGTAACGCCGCAGGCGAGGCCTGTGAGACCGAGAACGACTTCGTCTGCGGCACCACCACCGGCGGCGGTGGGGAGGCCGTGCTGGTCTGCATCCCCTTCGGCGAGGGGGCCCTCAAGTGGAGCGAGTCCTCGGTGTGCAAGGGCTACGAGATCTGTGACGGCGGGTCCTGCATCGTGGATTGCGCGTCCGCCGCGCTCTGTGACGGCGTGGAGTGCGGCGACGACGGCTGCGGTGGCTCCTGCGGCGGCTGTGAGAATGGACAGACCTGCTA
The DNA here is from genome assembly GCA_964576155.1 of uncultured Myxococcales bacterium. Lineage (GTDB taxonomy): Bacteria > Myxococcota_A > UBA9042 > CAIXZC01 > CAIXZC01 > CAZNWW01. The sequence goes on from CAZNWW010000001.1 coordinate 9,633, forward strand.
CGGCGGCGAGTGCAAGGACTTCTCATGCGATCCAGACTGTGGCCTCCGCATGTGCGGCCCCGACGGCTGCGGCGGGGAATGCGGCGAGTGCCCCGGGGAGACGGTCTGTTTGCAGGAGGACTTCACCTGCGGGATCAAGCCCTCCCCCTGTATCCCCGCTTGCGCAGGCTTCGGCTGCGGGCCCAACGGCTGCGGTGGGTCCTGCGGCCTCTGCACCGGGGGCACCTTCTGCGCGGCGGAGACCCTGAGCTGCGAGCTGCCCTGTGTCCCCACCTGCGAGAGCGAGGGCAGGGAGTGCGGCGACGACGGCTGCGGCGGCACCTGCGGCGGCTGTATCAAGGAGGGGGAGTTCTGCAGCCCCGACGGGCAATGCATGCCCTGCGATCCCATCGCCGACACCATGTGCCCCGAGGGCATGTACTGCACCTACGAGGCCGGGGTCAAGAAGCCCTCCTGCGTGGAAGAGGGGACTCAGGCGATAGGAAAGCCCTGCGGCGGCGTGGACGCCTGCATGGAGGGCCTCTGCACCGAGCTGAGTTCCTCCGAAGAGGGCCCCTTGTGCTACCAGGTCTGTGGCACCAACACTGACTGCGGAGAGGGGATCCTCTGCATGGAGCTCCTTGACACCCCTTACAAGCTCTGCGCCGGGGCGTCGTCCGTGGACGAGACCTGCAACCTGGTGGATCAGGACTGCGCGGTGGAGACGGACGGCTGTTACTTTACTGGTTCTGCGGCGATCTGCATGACCGCGGGGGACGGCGTCGAGGGCGGCCCCTGCGCCAACGGCAACGACTGCGCCGAGGGCTTCACCTGCTACAGCGGGACGTGCCTCGAGTTCTGCACCAAAAAGGCCGGCGTGGAGGATGGCTGCGACAAGGACGGCGGCTTCCCGATCTGTAAGAACTACTACGCCGCCCAGGAGGCGGGCCTCTGCCATCCAGATTAGCCTTTCGTCCTTGTGGGAGGCCCTTCAGGGCCGAAGATTCGGGGCTTCTGCCCCTCCCTCAGTTATTTTTTGCCGAAGATTTTTCGCACGGCGTCCTGATCCAGGGGCCGCTCCGCGGCTGCACCGAGGTTGTCCGCGACGTGGTCCGGGTTGGACATGCCGACCAGGGACGTGGTGATCCCGGGCACCGCCCGGTTGAAGCGCAGGCACAGATGGGACGCGGACGCTACCCCGGGGAATCGGATCAGGGTCCGGGGCTTGATTCTGCGCAGGAGGTCGGCCTGCAGCAGCGACGCGCTGGCGACCGTCGTGATCCCCAGGCGGGCTGCCGCCTCGGCCAGGGGCACGGCCTCGCCATCCACGGATTGGTTCTTGAGGGTCCAGGCCTCGAGCATCGCTATGTTGAACGGTAGCTGCACGACCCTCAGGCCGTGGTCGTCCCCGCCGACCTCTCGGGCTACGCGGACCAACTCCTCCAGGGGCAGGTGCTCCGGCGCGTCGGCCGGGGCCCGCAGTCCGCCCCAGGTCGCCAACCCGTAGCAGCCGATCCGACCGGCGCTGCGTGCATTCTCCAGTACCTCGAACGCCGCCCCCATCCGGTTCATGAACACATCACGAGAGACCTCCACGAACTGGTGCTCAGGGTTGTGCACGTAGTAGACGTCGACGCCCTCGACGCCCAGGTTCTCCAGGCTCCCCCCGAGCTGATCCTCGAGGAAAGCAGGCGCCAGCGTGTGGCAGCCATCGACCACGTCCTCCGCGGACAGGATGTCCGGATCGATCCAGTTCTTTTTCATGTGATCTGGATATGACAACGCGCCGGTCGGGTCCCCGGGGATGTAGCCCCCCTTGGTGCACAGGATGATCTCGTCCCGCTGCACCAGCCCCGCCTCGATGAGCTCCGCCAGGGCCGCGCCGAAGGCCCGTTCGCTTCGTTGATCCCGGTAGTTTATCGCGGTGTCCACGACGTTGATCCCGCCCTGGAGCGCAGCCCGCAGGCTTTTTGAGTATGCCAGATCCGCGGATTCGGTAGGGTCACCCAGGTAGGATCCGATGCCGATGGACGACCAGGTGAGGCCTGACTGCTCCCGGAAGTGGTCCGGGTCCATGCGCTGAACATATCGGTCACGGTATCGGGCTGTTCCCTCGGGCGTAGCGAGCGTCGTCATGCATCTCCTCCCGACACCCAACATAGCCCCGCCGTGGTCCCGCGGCAATGGCCGGCGACCGCGGGCGCCGGGAATGGCTGGTCCCGGTCGGTGTTGTTTCGTATACTTCCGGGGACGTATACTTCCGGAGACAGATGATGGGGGAACACATGATCAATAAGATGTTCGGGCTGGCGCTGCTGGCCGGGCTGCTGGCCCTGCCCGCGGCAGGCATTGCGCAGGTGGAGCCGGATCTCACGCGGATCGAGGTGCACACGCCCACCTACGACGCCGCCGGGCGGCGGGTGCGGGACGACGTGAAGCGCTTCGACGCCGAGGGTTTTTTAGTAGGCATCTTGGCATCGACGTGGAATTACGACCGCATCGGGAGGCTCCAGTCCAGCGAGACCGTCACCATGGACGTGGACGGCACGCCGACCCACGCCTGGAACAGCACATGGGACTATATGGTGGAAGGCGCCATCAAGGTGGTCCATCGGACTCGGACCGACGGGGACGGGCGGGTGATTGAGCTGGAGCGGGAGAGGTGGACGAAGGATCCGGTAGCGCCCGCGCTCACCACCGTGGAGACCCGGGTGACCGACGGGGACGGTGAGCTGGTGCGGCTCCGCTACCAGGCCATCGAGAACGGCCCCGATGGGCGCCTGATCGGGCGGGACGTGTCCACCTTCGACGCTGCGGAGGTCCAGATCTTCCGGCGGCTGGAGCGTTGGCTCCGTGCCGCCGGCCGGGTGAGCGTCGTGGAGCGCTGGGCCTTTGATGCACAAGACGAGCCCACCCGGCACGAGGTGGCCGACTGGATCTACGACGACAAGGGCCGGCTCGTTTCCGTGGACACGGGCATCTTCGACGGCGAGGAGATCCTCACAGGCTTCAGCCACGAGGTGCGTCTCCTCCAACCACGTACCGGTCGCCAGGTCGGCCGAACCCTCACCTGGACCGACGCGGACGACCTCCCCCTCAGACGGATGACCGAAGAGATCACCCACGACGCGGCCGGCCGGGTGCAGGCCCGTCGGATACGCTGGGAGCATTGGGATCAGGACGCAAAGTAGTGATCCTCCGATCCGTTTGACACCATCTCATTGATCGATTAAGAATATAGACAGGGTAATTTGTATGAGAGGGGTTTTTTTGAGACACGTCACGTGACGTGTCCGAGGGGGTCGTGCCTGACCAACGGCGAGGCGCGCAGCGTATCGCTGCGCGTTGTCACGCGGAGGCGGGATGGGCGCGAACGATCAGAACCGGACCGAGCTCCTCGAGGAACTCGACCGACTGAAGCGGGAGGTGACCGTCCTCCTAGAGGACCGGGACCGCCTCCTCGCGGACACAGAGATCTCCGCTAAAGAAGTCCTCGACGCTGCGCCGATCATGATCATGCTCCTGGATTGTAATGGCTGTGTGCGGTGGGCCAACCGGGCCGCCTATCGTGCACTCCCGCCCGACGAGGAGGCCACAGGCCGTCCCCCCGGATGCGTCCTCGCGTGCCGCCACGCAGACGAAGATCGAAAGAACTGTGGCAACGAACCGCCCTGCGGGAGCTGTCTCCTCAGGCGTACGATCCTCCGGACCTTCGAAGACGGGGTTGGGAGGACCGGCGAGGAGATTCGCCTTCCCCGTTCGGCCGGCACATCGGGCAGAACGTCTCGGTGTCCCTCGAACTGGACGACGACCTGCCTCCAGTGGAGGTGGACACGGCCTATATGGGGGAGGTCCTCCACAACCTCATCGCCAACGCGCGGGAGTCCATGCCCGACGGGGGCGAGGTCACCCTGTCCACGGAGCGGGTCACCATCGTCGAGGGCGCTCCGTCCGACATGCCCGACGCGCGGCCGGGGAAGTTCGTCCGCTTGACGGTGAGGGACACCGGCGTCGGCATGGCTCCTGAGACCCTCACCATGGCCTTCGAGCCCTTCTTCTCCACCAAGGAGGGGGGCACCGGCATGGGCCTCCCCGTGGTCCACGGGCTGGTGCGACAGCACGAGGGCTGGCTCCATGTCGCCAGCACCCCGGGGCGGGGCACCCACTTCCACATCTACCTCACAGAGAAGGGCTTCGAGGTCTTTGCCGCGGCGAACGCATCAGACGCGCAGGCGATGTTCGACAGGGAGGGAGGGCGGTTCGACCTGGTCTTCAGCGATGTAGTACTCCCCGACGGGAACGGCGTGGACCTCACCCAGTCCTTCCTGGCGGCCCGGCCGGGGTTGCCCGTACTCCTCACCAGCGGCTACGCAGATCACCTGTCACAATGGAACGTCATCCAGGAGCGCGGGCTCGACTTCATGCGGAAGCCCTACACGCCGTCAGAGCTCCTCCGGCGGATGCGGGATCTCATGGTGAACGAGGACTAAAGGGCCTCGGCTGAGCGTACGATCTCCTCGTCGAAGTCCACTCGGATGGTGACGAGGTTGCCTAGATCGATCCCCGATACAGTGGTGATGATCGGGATCCCTGGATCCAGATGCCGGACGGTGATCCTGTCCTCCTCGATCTCGATGAGGCGAGGCTGGTCGGGTCTTTTGGACGGGCCCCCGCCCGGCGCGGCGAAGGCCAGAGACAGGGCGATGAAGAAAAGAGGCGCCAGGTGTCGCATGGGGTCCTCCTGAACTCGAACATCCCCTTGCGTGACCCGGGACGTGGATCAAATATTCCGCTATCCTGGTATCGTCGTGCACTGATCCGGAGGAGTTGATGCGCTACGCGCCGTCGGCCCTGCTTCTGCTCTTCATCCTCATCGCCTGTGGCGGTGAGGAGGCCGGCGCGCCTTCCGGCACCGGGGACGCAGGAGACTCTGTTTACGGCTTTCTCAAGGACGGTCGGTGGATCACCACAGACGGCGTGGGGACGCCGGAGGCTGAAGATCTCGGCTTCTCCAATCACCCGTCCCTCTGCCTGCCCTGCATCGCGCCGACTGATTGCTCGAGTGTCGGGGGGCTCCAGGATCATTGTGTGGCCTTCGGAGGGGAGGGGAGCTTCTGCGGTGGGGACTGCGCCGATGGTTGTCCGGCGGGCACCACCTGTCTGCCTGTGACCACCGTGGACGGCCTCATGGTGGATCAATGTGTGCCGGAGACGGGCCTCTGCGCGTGCTCGACCCACGCAGTGGAGGCGGGGCTATGGACCCTCTGCGAGGTGACCAACGGGTGGGGGTCGTGCCCCGGGAAGAGGAGCTGCGTCGAGGCGGGCCTCACCGCGTGCGAGGGCCTCGTCCCCTCCAAGGAGACCTGTGACGGGGACGACGACGACTGTGACGGGATGGTGGATGAAGGCACCTGCGACGACCACGAGCATTGTACCGAGGACTCATGTATGGGTTCAGCGGGCTGCCAGCATCTACCCCAGGATGGGGGTGAATGCGGTGGGATCTGCATCGCTGGCGGCACCTGCGTTGCGGGGGAGTGCGTCGGCCAGCTGGTGATGAACTGCGACGACGGCAATCCCTGCACAGAGGACTTCTGTGATCCCGAGGACGGCTGCGGGAGCGCTCCCCACGAGGACGCTTGCGACGATGGGGATCCCTGCACGACAGGAGATCTATGCCAGGGCGGGGTCTGCGCCGGGACCCCGCAGGTTCCCTGTGACCCTGATCCCTGCGTCGACGGAGAATGCGGCCCGGGGGCCCAGGAGGACGAGGTCGAGTCCTGCGGGAACTGCGGCAGCCGCGCGCGGCTCCGCACCTGCACCGACGGATGCACCTGGGCCCCCTGGGGCGACTGGGAGATCTGCGCCGGCGAGGGCCCTTGCGCGCCCGGGGACACCGGCGAAGAAGAGGCCCCCTGCGGGAGCTGCGGCTCAAAGACCCGGACCCGCTCCTGTAACGACATCTGTCAATGGGATGAGTGGGGTTCCTGGAGCCCCTGCGCGGGTGAGGGGGCCTGCAGCCCGGGACAGACCCAGTCGGAGCAGACGGGCTGTGGGAGTTGCGGAAGCAAGACGCGGACCAGAACGTGCAGCGATGCCTGCCAGTGGGGGGGGTGGGGTTCCTGGGGTTCCTGCTCCGGTGAGGGCTCGTGCAGCCCGGGCCAGACCCAGAACGGCGGCTGCGACGCGTGCATGGAGAAGAAGTGCAGCGACTCCTGCCAATGGAGCGGCTGCCAGCTCAAGCCCGGGGCCACCTGTGAATGGAAGAATGGCACCCACTGGAAGTGTTGCGCGTCGGGGAAGTGGCATTTCTGTCTCCCGCCGGTCTACGGCTGCGTCTGGTCCTCGGACTGTATCACCTGTTCGGGTTGTGGTTGCTGACGCCGCGGCGCCTTCCCTGCTATACTGGTCTCGGAGGCACCGAAACAAACAGGGAGGGGACCATGGAGAAGGTCAATCTACTGGAACTAGCCCCAACGGAGCCTTGGACACCGGTCGGGGTCGACTTCGTCGGCGACGCGGCCCTGCGCGTGGTGCGTATCGAGGGGAAGTACAAGTGGCACCGGCACGACGGAGAGGAGTTCTTCCTGGTGGTGAGCGGTGCCGTGTTGGTCGAGACCGAGACCCAGCGGGTGGAGCTGAGTGAGGGGGAGGTGTGCAAGGTCCCCGCGGGGACCCTGCATCGGTCACAGTCCCCCGGCGGAGCGGTGGCGCTTATCATCGAGCCCGCTACGACGAAGAGCCAGGGGTAGGATCAGGCTGACCGGGGCTCTACTTGCCCTTCTTGCCCTTCTTGCCCTTCTTGCCTTTTTTTCCTTTCTTGCCTTTCTTGCCCCTCTTGCCCTTCTTGCCCTTCTCGCCGTCGCCCTTGACGTCGCCCTTGACGTCGCCCTTGCAGCCACAGCTACCGTGGCCTTCGCCGTGGGCCTTGTACATGTGGACCTTGAGGGTGACGATCTGCCTTGCGTTCAAGAGCTTGCCCATAGCCTCGTGCTTGGCCATCCTCGCTTCCACCTGCGCGCCCTTCGCATCATGGTACTGCTTCAGGGCCGCCTCGTAGAGATTGATACTGGCCTCTTTGGCCTCCACGAGCTTCGTCATCTCCTCGAGAGCCGCCGTCTTCTCCTTCTCGGCCTTGGTCTTCTTGATGTGGTACACGCTGAAGAGCGCCTCGACCTTGCTGGCCGTGGCCCCGCCCAGGCCCACCTCGCCGATCAGGAGCTCTTTGATGGCTCCCTTGTGGTCCGTCATCATCGGGCAGTCGTCGGCCTGCGCAGGCAGGGCCACGAGCACCAACAGGGCTGCCAGGATCAGGTTCTTGAGCATTTGGGTTCTCCTTGGTCGTTCAGTCGGTTGATCGGATCGCTCTACCGGAAGAGTGTATGACCTTTTTTCGAGAGTTCCAGGTTTATTATCGGTGACGGGAGGGCAGGGGGAGGCAGGGTACCGTCTTAGGGCTTGTCCTATTTGGCCTTGTCGCCTTCGGGCTTGGCCGCGTCCTTCTTGCAGTCGCCCTTGCGCTCGCCTTCGCAGCCACAGGGCTTGTCGCCCTCGGCCTTGGGCTTGCAGTCGCCCTTGCACTCGCCTTCGCAGCCACAGGGCTTGTCGCCCTCGGCCTTGGGCTCGGCCTTGGGCTCGTCGGCCTTGGGCTCCTCGGCCTTGGGCTCGGCCTTGGGCGCGCCCTGGTCACAGGAGACGGTCTGGGCATCGTCGGTCCGGGTCTGGGCGGCCTGCGCCGGCAGGGCCACGAACGCCATCAGTACGGCCAGGATCAAGATCTTACGCATGGGATTCTCCTTTTGGGCTTTGCCCGTTTTTTGAAATCTTCCGGCCTAGTATACGAAATTGACATGGGAGGTCCAGTCAGATCTTGATCCAGGTCAGCTCGTGGCGGTTGTTATGCAGATGGAAGAGCCGGGAGCCGGGGATGGCGGCGAAGGATCTGGCGGTCTCGTGGTCGGTCTCACCCTGGAACTTCAAGGTGCAGACAGCGCGACGCGCAGCGCCCGCGTCGAGCCATCGCCGCACCAGTCCGAGGAGCTTCGCGGGGTAGCAGGCCATGTCCGAGAGGAGCCAGTCAACCGGGCCCACGGCTGCGGGATCCAGGGCGAACGCGCTCTCGATGCGCCCTTCGACCCCGGAGAGGGCGGCGATCCGAGGAGCGATGGGGGCCTTGTCCACTGCGATCACCCGGGCACCCAGGGACTGGAGCACCCAGGTCCACCCGCCGGGGCTGGCGCCCAGGTCGAGGCAGGTCTCCCCGGGCTTCGGGCGCACCCCCAGGAGCGTGAACGCCTCCCAGAGCTTCAGGTACGCGCGGCTCGGGGGTGTCTCCCTGTTCTCCTCGAAGCGGATCTCCCCGTTCGGGAAGGGGTTGGAGCATGACGGTGACGCAATGACCGTGTGCCTGTCCAACAAGGTCCACGAGCCCAGGGGCGCATCCGGGGCAGGGTCCGGGAAGCGCAAGGGTCGCGCAGAGACGTGGGGGAGGCCCTCGGAGATCAAGGCCGCCCGGCGATGCATGTGGACCTGGTAGGTCGCCCAGCTCCGCTGGAGGTCCCGAAGCCCCCGGGCCGCGTCCCGGATGGACACGAAGGGGATCAGGCGGGGGTCCCGCCAGACGTTGAGGGCCCAGGCTACGTCCCGGGGCGGGCCTGGCGCCAGGAGCAGACGGCCATGGCGTACGACGTTTCCACCGAGCTCATCACTGAGCGTCTCCACGCGGTCCGGCGCTGCGAGGTACCCTGTGAACGGCTCCCCGAGGCGGACCACGGTCTCCGCACAGGCCGGTGGTCCCTCAAGTGGAGGTCCGGTCTCCCGATCGTCCGGTTTTCCTGCGTAGCGGGCCCGGCGTCCCTTGTGCGGTCGATCACCCACGGCAGGAGCTCCTCGGATTAGAAGATCAGGGCCGTTGCCTTTATAGCACACCACGAGGTTGAGCCGGGGCAGGATCAGCGCTAGGCTGTTCCTGCACGAGACAAGACCTGCCGACGGGAGGCCGGGATGAAATGGACCGCGATCGCCATCGCGCTGTTGCTGCTCGCCGCGGCGAGCTGCGGCGGGCCTACCTGGTACGAGATCACCCGGGAGGTCGCCGCGGCGGATCAGGCGTTGGAGGCCGGGGATGCGGCCGGCGCGGCCGCGCGATACCAGGCAGCGGACGCGGCGCTGGAGGGGTGGCTGGCGTCCAATGAGGGTCGCGCCTTATATGCGGATCTGGAGGCCGGCCGCGTACGGCTGGGGCGCTGGACCCTGGAGGTGTTCCGAACCCGGGTCCTGCCCCGGGCAGAGATTCTGGCCGGCGCGGACGACGATCCCCTGGCCGCTGCGTTCGTTCAGGCGAGCCGGCTCGATGGGGATGCTCCGCGGGTACAAGCCCTCATGGCTGTCGCCGTGGACTTCGCCCGGGCTGGACGGCATAGCGAGGCCATGGTTGTGCTGGGGGCAGTCAACGAAGAGATGGAGGCCCTCTCCGTCCCGCCCAACGAGGCCACCCTCCTCCTCGTCCCGGGCTTTGCGGATCTGGCTTGTCAAATGGAGGACGAGGCGATGCTCGCGGCGGCCTTGCTGGGGGTCTCGTCGCCGGCGGGTGCGACTGCATCGGACGGCGCCCTGCTCGAGCACGTGATCGGCGGTACTGCGGAGGTTCTGGCGAAGCATGGACGCTGCGAAGAGGCCGGGGCGCTGGTAGAGCGTCTGGCGATCGAACTGGAGGCGAGCTGGGCGGATCCGGACCCCTGCGGGGAGGGCTTTTCAGGTGACGCCCCGCCGTCGTGGAACACCGAGCTCCTGGAACAGCTGAAGACCTTGTCGGATCTTTGCCGTGAGGCCGGGGACATCGATGGGGCCAGGAATCTCCTCGATGCGTCGGTGGTCCGGGCAGAGGCCGAGGGGGACGAGGCCCTGCTGGACCTGGGCGAGGCTTACGTCGAGGTCGGTCTCCCCGGGGAGGCCGCGGCCCTGGCCGGGAGCGTGGACGATCCCCGCATCCGGGAGCAGCTCCTCCTGGCAGCCGTGGCCGCTTGGCCGGCGGCGGACGCCGGCCAAGCAGCACCAGTACAAGAGGATGTGATCGGATGGCTCGAAGCGGCGGAGGGCGCCGCGGCAGCGGCCAAGCCGATCCAGACGGCGCAGGCCCTGCTGTTGGAGGTCGCCGATCGCTGGGAGGCCCTCGGCGAGTTGGAGCGCGCCGCTGCGGCGCGGGCACGCGCAGCGTCCATCAACATGCAACTCGATCCATAGCACCGCGGTCCTTGCGCGCGAGGGGGCCGCCGGTCCACAATGTCCATGGACAACTCCGAACCCCGGAGGATCCAATGAAGAGGTTGATGACGGCCCTGACGGCCCTGGCTTTCGTTCTGGCCCTCGGCGCGCCCATGGCGCTGGCGGACGACTATGGCAAGTGCAGCTTCAGCTCCGACTGCCACACGGGCGTGAAGTGCAACAGCAGCCACTGCGCAGACAGCGCGGACAGCAGCTGCAGCTTCAGCTTCGACTGCGGTGGTGACGGCGCGAAGTGTAACAGCGGCAAGTGCTCCAACGCGCCGGATGGCAAGTGCAGCTTCAGCTCGGAGTGCCCCGGCGGGAGCTGCTCCTCAGGGAAGTGCAAATTCTAGCACTCCCTGTGTTGTGTCAAGGGGGGGATGATGAGAGCAGTACGACTGCTTGTTGTGTTCGTCCTCGTGGGCGGGTGCGGTAGCGAACCAGCGGGGGACGGCGGCGGGCCGGTAGCGGACACGGGCCCCAGCTGGGGGCTCGGCGACGCGGTTGGCGGCGGCGAGGCTGATACGCGGTCGAATCCCGAGGTGCGCTTCGTCGTCCCGGACGAGTCAGCGGCGGATCCTGACAGCGGGGTCCTCGCCGATCTTCCCCCGGGCACAGACACCCCCACGCAGCCCGAAGACTGCGACGACCTGGACGGTGACGGTTACGGCCCCGGCTGCTACCTCGGCGCGGACTGCGACGAGGCCAACCCCAACTTCAACGTCTACTGCCCGCCCTGCGCCTTCCAGACCGTGGCCGGCTGCCCCTGTGAGCAGCCCAACCTCGTGGAGTTCTGCTACGAGGGGGACCCCGCAGAGGTCGGGGTTGGGGTCTGTCAGCTCGGGGAGCGGTACTGCGACGGTAAGTATTGGAGCGAGTGTCTGGGCCAGGTGACGGCGACGCCGGAGGCCTGTAACGGCCTCGACGACGACTGTGACGGCGCCACGGACGAGGGCGTCCTCTCGCCCTGCGGGGACTGCGATCCCCTCTGCGACACCCTCAAGGCGGGCCCGAACTCGGACAATCCCTTCGAGCCCACTGAGGAGAACTCCGAGGGTGTCGGGACCAACCTGGACGGCTTCCTGATTCTGGATTCGACCAAGCTCAACCTCTCGTTCATCTGGATAGCGAACTCCGGGGAGAACACCGTCTCCAAGCTCGACACGGAGACCGGCGCTGAGCTGGCCCGGTACATCACCTGCTCCAACCCCTCCCGCACGTCGGTGGATCTGAACGGCGACGTCTGGGTGGGCTGCCGCAACGATGGCGGCGTGGCCAAGATCAACCTCTATGAGCAGTACTGTGAGGACAAGAACGGCAACGGGGTCATCGACACCTCCCGGGACGAAAACAACGATCAGGTCATCAGCGGCGCCGAGCTGCTCCCCGCGGGCCAGGACGAGTGCATCAAGTTCATCGTCTATCCCGGAGGCACCAAGCAGCGAGCGGCGGGAGTGGACAGCGAGAACCACGCCTGGTTCGCATGCTACAACACCAGCTCCCTCAGGCGCCTCCACCCCGACGACGGCGCCGTGGTCCAGACCATCACCGGCCTGCCCGCAAACCCGTACGGGCTGGTGATCGACGGGAACAACATCATATGGATCTCCGGCCGGGGCGGGAGCAAGCTCGTTCGGGTGGATCCCGCCCAGAACCCCCCGCAGATCAATACCTACGTCTCGCCCCTGGGCAGCTTCAGCCCCTACGGCATCGCGCTGGACTACCAGGGCCGGGTGTGGACTGCGAACTGCTGCAGCAAGCATGTGGCCTACCGCTTCGATCCGGACACGAGTCAGTGGGCCGAGGCCTACGTGGGCGCCCGTCCCCGGGGCCTGGCGGGTTCGGTGGACGGCCTCCTCTTCGTAGCGAACGACCAGACTCACCAGGTAGCGGTGGTGGACGTGGACAGCCTCCAGACCCTGGGCTACGTGTCGCTGGGCGCCGGGCGCTACCCCGTGGGGGTCGCTGTGGACTTCCAGGGCTACGCCTGGGCGGTGAACCAGTCGGGCTCGAGTGCGACGAAGATCGACCCGGACACCATGTCCGTGATCGGCGAGTACCCCGTGGGGCAGAGCCCCTACACCTACTCGGATATGACCGGGTACAACCTCCACAACTTCACGGTGAGCCAGGGCCAGTTCTCCACGATCATCGGGGGCTGGTCCGAGATCAGGGTGAAGTGGGAGTCCCTCTTCGTTGACGCGGAGATCCCCGCGGGGAGCAGCATCTCGGTGGAGGTGCGCACCGCCATGACCATCGAGGCCCTCGAGGCCACCCCGTGGCAGGGCATCTTCGGCCCCTTCCCCCCCGCCACCTTCCCGATGGATCTCTCCATCCTCCCCGCGATGGACGGCAAGTTCCTGGAGATCCGGCTGTGGCTCTTCTCCGAAGACAAGGAGTCGACGCCGATCGTCAAAGAGATCCAGGCCCAGTTCAACACGGACGGCTGATCATATCCACTTGAAGAGCTTGAGGGCCAGCAGGAAGCTCACCAGCCCATAGGCCCCGAGAATCGTCGCAGAGAGGAGGATCTCTCCGGGTGGAGCGCCGCCGAAGATGCCCCTCAGTCCATCGATGAACGCGGTGAGGGGCAGGGCCTGGCAGAGGGGCTGGAGCCAGTCCGGGAAATGCGCGTAGGAGAAGAAGACGCCGGAAAGGAGCATCTGGGGGAAGGTCGTCAGGTTCACCAGACCGGACACCGTCTCTGCGTTTTCCGTCCGGCTGGCCACCAGGAGCCCGAAGCCGGCGAAGCTCATCGCGCCCAGGATGGTGAAGAGGGCCAGGGGCAGGATGCCCCCCCGCAGCTCCACCTGGAACACCAGGCGCGCGAAGACCACCAGGGCCACGACCTCCACGACGAGAAACGTCAGCCGGGCGAAGATGTGGGACAGGAGGTAGTGGCTTCGCCGCATGGGGGTCGCCACGAGACGCTTGAGGAGCTTGCGCCGCCGGGTCTGGACGATGACCCAGCCGATGCCCCAGAGGCTCGAGCTCATGATGTTGAACCCCAGGAGCCCGGGGATCAGGAAGTCGATGTACCGGCTCCCGGGCCTGGAGATCTCCCGGTCCTCTGCGGGCAGGGGATCTGTGCGCCCCGCTGCTCGCTGGAGCAGGTCGTCCACCTCCCGCCGGGCAGCGCGGGCCTCGTCGTGCGCGGGGTCGAAGTGGTACACGACCTCGGCTCCGCCCCCCACGCCGAGGACCGTCTCACCGCGGCGGAACAGCTCCGGCAGATCGTCTTCCGCTGCAGTGGCCGCGCGGAACCTGGGGTCATCGTCGATGAGCTCGACGCGCTCCGCCTGCGCGGGGCCCCCGAGGACCACAACCGGGATCTTCTGCGGGGAGCCCTGGCGGAAGGCCAGGCCCAGCGCGAAGGCCAGGACAAGGGGGAAGCCGAAGGTCCAGAAGATCGACGCAGGCTCCCGGAACTTTTCACGAAGCCGAGCGATGGTGAGCTGGAGCAGGGGGTGGCTCACACGGCCTCCCGATCCCGCAGGTGGCGTCCGGTATGCAGGAGGAAGAGGTCCTCCAGGGTCGGTGTCTCGATCTCGGGCTGCTCCTCGGCCACCTGGAGGATGAGTTCCCTTGGAGCGCCCTCGGTGAGGATCCGTCCCCGGTCCATGATCGCAATGCGCTGGCAGAGTCGCTCCGCCTCCTCCATGTAGTGGGTGGTGAGGAGCACAGTCCCTCCGCGCGCGCGAAAGGCCTCCACGAGCTCCCAGACCCCCCTGCGGGAGGTCGGATCCAGACCGGTGGTGGGTTCGTCGAGGAAGAGGATCTCCGGGGACCCCACCAGCGCGCAGGCCAGGGTGAGGCGCTGGCGCTGACCGCCGGAGAGCTTCACGACCCAGGTCTTGGTTTTCTCCGTGAGCCCGACGTCGGCGAGGACCTCCTCCGGGGCCCGACCTTCCGAGTAGAAGCTGCGGAACAGCCGCACGGTCTCGCCTACGGTGAGGCGGTCCACGAACTGCGTCTCCTGGAGCGCGATGCCCAGGCGCTGTCTGAGGAGGTGATCTTTGCGGCCCCAGCCGCGGCCCAGTATCCGGACCGTTCCGCCGTCGGGGGGACGGAGCCCCTCCATGACCTCCACCGCGGTGGTCTTGCCCGCGCCGTTGGGTCCGAGGAGCCCGAAGCATTCTCCGGTCTGCACGGTGAGGTCCATGCCGTCCACCGCGATCAGGTCGCCGTAGCGCTTCACCAGGCCTTGTATTTCGATAGCAGCGCTCATGTCCTTATCCCCGGCCCGCTCACCACCACCGCCACCGCGACGAGGGTGAGGCCGCAGCCCAGGGCCTCCACACCGCCGACCCGTTCTCCGAGCCAGAGCCAGCCGATGAGGGTGGCCCCCACGGGCTCGCCCACCACGGCCATGGCGACCTGGGACGGCGTAGCGTGACGCAGGGCCCAAGTGAGGAGGTTATGACCGACAAGCTGGGGAAACAAGGCCGAGAGGGTGATCCAGAGCATGGCTTCGCCCGAGGCGGCTGCGATGGGAATCCCTGCGCCAGCCGCTGTTGCGAGGAGTACTGCAGCACCCACTGCGCAGGCGAGGCCCGAGAAGGCCAGGAGGTCGAAGCGATCCCCCAGGGATCGCCCGACGAGGAAGTAGCCGGCGATGGCCGCCATGCCCAGGAGCGCAGCTCCGTCACCCGCGAGGTTGTCCGCGCCGCGAGCGAGGTCGGTCCCGCCGATGAGGGCGAGGCCCGACGCGGCCACGGCCAGTCCCAGCCAGAGCCGGCGGTCGGGCCGGTCCCGGCCCGTGAGCCAGCCCACCACCCCCAGGAGCAGGGGCGTGGTGGTCACCAGGGTCACCGATGCTGCCACCGAGGTCAGGGTAAGGGAGGTGACCCACGCGCCGAAGTGCACCCCGTACAGAACCCCCGCCAGGAGCCCGCCGCGAAGGGCGCGTCCGCGCAGGCTGCCCCGGCGCAGCCCCCGGAGCGTGAACGGGGCCAGGCAGATGGCGGCTACGGTGAGCCGCAGCCCGGCCATGACCAGCGGGTGGGTGGGCATGGCCTTGCGGAAGAAGCTCGCGGCGAAGGAGATCGCAAGTACGGCGATGAAGAGCGCGATGGGGACGGCTAGTGGGTGTGGCTTGGGAGGCGACATCATGTCGCCGACTATACACGGCTACCGGCTCCGGAAAATGGCAAATGCTAGATGACAGTCCGATGCCGATTCTCGTAGCATGCTACCGGAGGCACGGCATGAAACGAATCACACCCATCCTCTTCGCGTTGGCTGTACTTCTCACCCCGCGCTCCGGGTACACCTGAGGGGTCGCAGCCCCGGCCGGTCCGGCCGGACTGACGCCCGCCGCGGACGGGGCGGACGGGCATCGCTTCTCCGTGGATATCGCCCAGGGCTGGTTCTCCTCCACTCTTGACATCGACGGCACCCGGTACGACACCTCCCAGCACATGACCACCGCAGGGCTTACCTGGGCGATTGGCCGGCGCTGGGCGGTCCGCGCTGCCTTCGGCGGCGTGTTGAACGGGACCCTGGGCCGCTCCGGGGAGCGCTACATCCTGGGCCCGGGCGTGGTGGGTTCACTCAACGGAAGGTACCGGATCCTCCATCCGAAGGGAGGGATCCCCTTCGTGGACGGGAGCTTCTTCGGCGAGCGGTCGTTCACCGCGGGCTTGGCGATCTCCCTGTAGACACGATCGGAGCTAGAACCTGTATTGAGCGCCGAGGAGCATAGTGTAGGCGAACGCGCCGCCTCCGGCGCCGAAGTACGCGCCGAGCCCTATGGGCTGGAAGAAGAGTTCGATGTCTTGATTCACCAGGTAGCTGACGATTCCTCCGATCCGGAGCATCCCCCCCGCGGAGCTGGTGCTCACCCCGAAGATAGGACCGATGTCGAAGGTGGGGCCGACGTACAGCAGGTACTTGGTGATCCGGATCTTGTACCGGGCACCGATGGGAAAGCCGATCCCCACGAAATACTGGTGCGCCGCTAGCAAGAATCCCCCGTGGATGGCCAGCATCCCGGGACCGGCCTTGAATGTGTACTCGTAGGGGATCTCAATGGCGAATGTGGCGAGGCTGCTTTAGGTCGACAGCCCTATGCCCAGCCCGATGGAGTGGGGGTTGTCCGTCAGGGACGCTGCCTCTGCGCTGGGCGTGGAGAGGACCAGGATCGCCACGAAAGCTGCCGTGATCAAGGTACGCATTCTTGTTGTCTCCTGTCGATGTTCATGCCGGTTCGATGGAACAAAGCCTCTCGGCCTCATTGTTGTGAATTGACCGGGGGGATGGCAAGCGGGATTTTTCATCTCAGCGAACACTAAGGGAGCCCGCAATCCTGGTCAGGGCGTCGATGACCTCGGTGTCGACCTCGGCCCCGTCGGGGATCTTCCAGGCCACAGCGATCGCCACGTCATCCCGGCAGAGGAGGTATGCCGCCTCTCGATGGAAGCGGGAGCCCCGCTCGATCTCCTTGAGGCTGCGCCTGCTGGTGTCGCTGTAGTAGCACGCGGCCTGGGCCAGCTTGCAGCGGGCCCCCTTGTGGAATCGCCGCCGCTCCCGGAGCGCTTTGTCGTCTTTCTTCGCGTAGCCGGCCTCGAAGGCAGCCTCCCGGGCCGCAACCAGCGCCTCGCAGGGCCGCCCCTTCAGGGGGTACTCCGTGACGGTGAGACCGCGGCCCATGGGGTGGTTGAGGTAGTAATGCCGTACGGTGGGTTTGTCGTCGCCGCCGTCCTCGATCTTGATCTCCCGCGTCCCCTTGGGGAGGATCAGGGAGCCGCCCCTCGTGAGCTGGATCTTCACCGGCTTCGTGTTCGGTGAAATCGGGAGGGTGGGGGTCCGGAGGTATGGGGCCGGGCGTTTGTCCTTCGGGGGAACGTTCGCCCTACTCCGCTCTTCGAGCTTCGAAGGGCCTTCGACAGGCTCCCGGCTCGGATCGGATGCTGCTGTGGGAGGGGCTTCCCTACTTCGCTCTTCGAGCTTCGAAGGGCCTTCGGCTGTGGGAGGGCCCTCCGGGCCCGATTCCGGCCGCCCCTGGCAAGAAACAACCAACAACCACGTGAGCAACAACGTAACGAAGCGCATGGAAATCTCCGTGGTCAGAACGCCAGCTCGAGCCCCGCCTGGATGATATGGAACTCCGAGAGCCAGGTGCCGGCGTTCGCCGGAGCCGAGGGCTTGCCGAGGTAGTATTGGTTGCAGGTGTTGGTGTCGGTGTACGGCGCGACGCAAGCGCTCCCAGGCACCTGCTGGTAGACCTTCGACTCACCTTCGGTCACCACGGACGGGAGCTGGTAGACGTAGCTGTAGGCCAGGGAGAGGTCGAACTTCCAGAAGCGCACCGTGAACCCGGCGGAGGGAGAGAAGCGGTGGAAGCTGAACGAGTCCGGGTACTCGTATCCGTGGCGCACCGCGGGGCTCTCGTAGAAGAAGCCCGCCCGAAGCCAGAGCACGTCCGGCACCGCGTTCCAGTCCCCGCCAAGCTTTACGGACACCGTGTTCATCCAGTTGCGTTTGATCTTGATCTTGTCGAGCTCCACCTGCGCGCCCCCCACCTCGGCCACAAGCCCTGCGTCTACAATGAAGTTCTCCATGATAGACCAGAAGTCGTAGTGGACGTCGAGCTCCAGGTCAAAGACCTCCCTATCCCCGTCCCGTTGTACGTAGCGGACACCTGCCCGGATCTTCGCCGGCAGGTTCATGCGGAAGCGGACCCGGTCGTTCGGGACGCCGTCCTTGGTGAGGGTCGGCGGTTCGTCGAGCTGGAGATTTTCAGCGGACACCGAGAGCTGCGCGTCCAGGTCGATCCAGATGGGCACCACACGGGCGGCCAGGCCGATCTCCACGTTGGGGTGGGGCTTGGCCCACGCACCGACGATAGCGGTGGCGCCGATGCGGTCGGATCCCGTGATGCGGGTGCGCATGTCATAGTCGCTCTCCACGGGCTCCACCATCTTGGGTGCGACGTTCCCGTCCACTACCAGCTCGAAGGACATCTGTGGCACGTCCACCCACTGGAGGCTGACTCCGACCCCGAAGACGTCCTCGTACTTCCAGGCCACGCTCAGGGTATAGTAGAGGATCAGCACCTCGAGTTCCGTAAGCATGTACCGTTGGGGGCCGTCCTTGGGGTACTTCGCGATGCCGATGGCCGGGGGCCCGTAGACCCCGACGGCGAAGGTCCAGTCGTCCAGGCCGAAGTCCGAGGAGAGCGCGGCCATCAACCCCAGGTTGAACCAGGGCTGCGCGCCGGTGATTGGCTCGAACGCGAGACGCCGTGGCGCCCCGTGGATTGCGTCGGACCAGTCCAGGGTGCGTGCCCGCCGGTACCATACGTCCCGGTACACCATCCGGTGACTGTAGTAGAAGCGGGTGCCCCGGAGGCGGGCCAGCCCCGCGGGGTTGTACTCCATGGCCGAGAGGTCCGAGGCCTTCACGAGGAACGCGCCCCCGCGGCCCGCGGCCCAGGCCCCCTGATCCCCGATCTCGAAGCCGCCGGCCCGGGCCTCGGTCCCCAGGAGGAGGCCAACAGCCAGGACCAGGATCGCCGCCGCTGTCCGCTGCATCACGCCGCTCATTCCTCGGTGCAGTCGCCGGACTGCACGGGGTTGAACTTCTCTGTCACTGTTTTCGCGTCGAAGAAGCCCTGAATTCGGTATCCGGGTTGCCCGTCGTGGGTCTGGCAGGTCGGGGTCAGGCCAAACATGCTCACCGCTGCGCCGAAGGAGATCCAAAGCTCTCCGCAGACTGTTTTACAGTAGTCCTCCAGGATCGGGTTCTTGGCCTCGATGGGCTGGCCGCTGTCGTCCAGCATCATGTAGGTAGCGGTGTCCCCGCCATCCTCGCCGGGCTCGCCAGTCAGCCACCGATAGGGCCACATCCAGGGCTCCCGATCCGCGTCGCTGTCCAGGAACTCGGGCCCTTCCTCGTTTACATATGGGCAGTTTCCGGTGCCAATGATGCACATGCAGATGTGGTCAGCGTCCGGGATCGTGATGCAGCCCTCGAGGAACGCGTTTCTGATCTCGGTGCAGTCCTCGTTGAAGGTCATGCGAGCCTTCAGGTTCTTGATGGGGATCGAGTTAGCGGGGAGGTTGGCCGGCGCGCAGACCAGGGGTTGATCCACCGGGCCCGAGTGGAAGTACAGGGAGGTGGACTCCGCGGACTTGAACTCGCAGAGCTTGCCGTGATACGGCTCCTCGGTCAGGGGTGTGTTCAGCCCCTCGAGGATGCAGAAGGCGTCCACCTGCTCCTCGGAGGTGGGCCCCCCCTCCTCGGCGAGGAGGGCCAGGGGGAGCTTCGGTGTCCGCCAGCCGGGGCCCGCGATGAACTGCAGGCGCGTGAACGCGGCCAGCTCCTCGTCGGTGCGCTCCGCGTCCTCCACGTAGAAGAGCACGTTGAGGGTTTGGTTGTTTATGTCCGTGAACCACAGCCCGTTCAAGAGCTTGGCGAACTCTGACGGCTCGTCGATCTCCAGGCGGTCTATGCGGAAGACCCGGCCTATAATCTCGTCCACGGAGCATTCTTCGCAGGACTCTACGCTCTCCCCTTCCACCCCTGAGATCTCTACGGGTGGGCAGGGTGGCTCCTCCACGCTGACGCAGGTGGTCAGGAGCCTGGCGATGAGGAGCACTCCAGCTCCTGCTGTCCACTTGTATCGAATCATCTCCACGGTCTCCTCCCATCCTGAATACTCGGATGACTCTACCCTGCGCAGGGGCCTGCCTCAAGTCGGAAAAGCACTTGCCAAGCGGTCGGTTTGTTGGTAATCCCCCGGGTTCGCCGCCAGAGATCGTTACGAGAGGAGAACCGAGATGACCATCCGTGCCCGCGCCATCCTCGCGCTCGCAGCGTTCATGCTCCTGTCCTCAGGCTGTGTCCGCTCCTACAAAATCTCGTCCCTGGACAAGAGCTTCATCAAAGCCCGGGAGCAGACCAAGGGCGTCGTGCACAAGGCCTTCGATGACGTCAAGTCCCGCCGGGAGAAGCTCAAGGGATTCAAGAACACGACCCCCGGTCACGACCCCGAGGTCTGGCAGGAGATGAAGGCCATCACCGAGGAGATGGCCGGCCTGGGCAAGGAGATGTCGTCCTATCCCGGCCGCATCGAGACCCTGCGGAACCAGCTCAAGCTCACCGTGGGCAAGCGCGAGAAGGTGCGCTCCGACCAGCCGCGTCTGTGGAAGCAGGTGGAGGTCCTCAAGGAGAAGCTCCTGGAGCTTCACGGCGAATTCAAGGGACTCACCGGCAGGTACACCGCCCTGAACAAGACCTTCCGCGCTCTCTCCAAAAAACTCCGTTGAGTCAGTCCTCTGCCAGCAATTTCTTTACTCCTTGACGAACAAGGGCCTCGGCCCGTGGTGAGATGTTGAAGTACTCCTCGTAGTTGTCCGGGTGATTTGCGGGGAGGATGTCCGTGGCGGGGACCATGTAGCCCAGCTCCTGGTTCGTGAGGCCCAGCTCCATCAGGGGGGCGCCCTCGGGGAGCGCAGCACGAAAACCTTCGATGGCCGGGTAGGTCCAGGGTGCCCACGGGGGGCCTGCGGCCTCTCCCCAATCAAAGGTCGTCTCCGGACGACCCACCGAGGTCTCCGGGAAAACCTCGCCGGGGAAGGAGACCATGTGGAGGTCCCCGAGGCGGAGGTGGTCGGTCAGTGGGATCCCACTGGCGGTCACGGGAG
>CAZNWW010000002.1:0-29951 GCA_964576155.1 uncultured Myxococcales bacterium
GGCCCGAAATCCCGAGGAGGGCGCGGATCACCAGATCCCGTCGGTTGACCGCAACGGTGATCCTCCCGTTCCGTGCCCGCTCCCAGCCCGTCAGGGCCAACCAGGGCACGACCCCACGAAAGAACACCATCATGAACAGCGGAATGTCGTCCCCTATTATCTTGGCCAGCGCGCTGAAGGTGGCGAAGGACACCGCTGCGCCCATCATGCACGCGACCCCATACAGGTTGTCCCTCGCCTGGCTCAACGGCACCTCCGAGGAGGGAACGATACAGCCCGGCACCTGTCACTGGCAAGCCCTAGCCACCGGCCCGGCCGGTGACTATCATCCATAGGCATCAAGAAACCTGGGCCTCCCATCTCGACCCGTAGCCAAGGTCGCTCCGTGAGAGGCCCTTCAGGGCCGACTCTTTCCTGCTGTGGGAGGCCCTTCAGGGCCGACTCTTTCTTACTGTGGGAGGCCCTTCAGGGCCGAAGATTGTCGGGGCTGAAGCCCCTCCCACAGCAAGAGTCGGGGCTGAAGGGGTTACTTCCAGCGGATGGTCAGGGTGAGCTTCGTGTACCTCAGGGCGGCGCACTTGCATTTCGAGCCTTTGGGGCAGCGGCAGCCTTTCATGGCCTCTGCGCGCAAGAGGCGGATGTTGAGGCCCTTCGGCTTCCAGAGTGCCTCCGAGTCGTTCTCGGTCTCCCTGACGGTTTTGGGCGCCCCCCAGGTCTTGACGCACCAGGCACCAACCGGGGTGTCGAGGAGGGGGGATGCCTCCACCTTTGCGTGAGGCTTGCCGCCACGTGGGGCAGGCTTGCCTCCGGGCAGTGCGGGGAACTCAATCTCCAGGCTTACGAGGCGCTCCGAGAGCTCGTCTATTGGCGCGACCCGGGCGGCGATACGCGCCGGGATCCCCGCTACCTCCCCTCTGAGGTAGACAACATCAGAGGGTTTGGTCGCCATGGCATAGTACTTCTCCGCGATCTCAGCGCTGCAGCATTCGTCGAAGGTGTCGCACAAGGCAGCGCATTCTTCCGCCGTCTCGAGGCGGAAGCCGGGGACATCCTTGAGGTCCATCCGGGGGATCCCGTACTTGAAGCCCAACACTTCCGGCACCGGGACAGGCTTCTCGTCGGCGACGGCTGCACCACTCCAGGCCAGGAACAAACAGGGCAGGATGCCCAGGATCAATCTTGTCGTCTTCATCGTTGACCTCAATTCATGTCAGACATCTACCAAATCTACACGGTCAGGGGGGCGGTCGCCAGGGTTCATGAATCGAAGGGAGCCGTGGCAGCCCTATGCTCCTCTCCATTGCATGGATCGCCTCTTGTCCGTAGGATTGACGCAATCGATCCCGCGCAGGAGCAAAAAATGTCCCACGAGCCCGAGAAGATCATCTACTCCATGATGCGGGTGGGCAAGGTCCACGGCACGAAGCAGGTCCTCAAGGACATCTCGCTGTCCTACTTCTACGGGGCCAAGATCGGCGTCCTCGGGTTGAACGGCTCGGGGAAGAGCACCCTGCTCAAGATCATGGCTGGGATAGACACGGAGATTCTGGGCGAGACCGCGTGCGCGCCGGGATTCACAATCGGCTACCTGGAGCAAGAGCCCCTGGTGGATGAGGAGAAGACCATCCTCGAGGTGGTTCAGGAAGGCGCAGCGGAGACCATCGCCCTCCTGAAGGAGTTCGAAGACATCAGCATGTCCCTGGGGGAGCCCATGTCCGACGAGGAGATGGACAAGGCCATCAACCGACAGGGGGATCTCCAGGACAAGCTGGACGCGACGGACGCGTGGGACCTGGATAGCCGCCTCGACCAGGCCATGGACGCGCTGCGCTGCCCCCCGGGTGAGACCTCCGTGAAGATCCTCTCCGGCGGAGAGCGGCGCCGGGTGGCCCTCTGCCGGCTCCTCCTGCAGAAACCGGATATCCTGCTCCTGGACGAGCCCACCAACCACCTGGACGCGGAGACGGTCCATTGGCTGGAGCAGCACCTCCGCCGCTACGAGGGCACCGTCATCGCAGTGACCCATGATCGGTACTTCCTGGACAACGTGGCCGGCTGGATCCTGGAGCTGGATCGGGGCCACGGGATCCCGTGGAAGGGGAACTACTCCTCGTGGCTGGAGCAGAAGTCCCGCCGCCTGGCCCAGGAGGATCGTTCAGAGGACAAGCGCCTCCGAACCCTAGAGCGTGAGCTGGAGTGGGTCCGTCTGAGCCCCAAGGGCAGACGGGCCAAGGGCAAGGCCCGAATCAATGCCTACAACGACCTCCTCTCCCAGGAGATGGAGAAGCGTCAGGAGGACCTGGAGATCTTCATCCCCGCGGGACCCCGCCTGGGGGACATCGTCATCGACGCAGACGGCGTCCGCAAAGGCTTCGACGATCGGCTCCTGGTGGACGACATGACCTTCCGGGTGCCCCCCGGCGCCATCGTGGGCATCGTCGGTCCCAACGGCGCAGGCAAGACGACCCTGTTCCGCATGATCACCGGAGAGCTGGCGCCCGACGCGGGGACCTTCCGTGTCGGCGAGACCGTTAGCCTCGCCTACGCGGATCAGATGCGCAGCAGCCTCGACGGAGAGATGACGGTCTACGAGGCGATCTCCGGCGGGAACGAGACGATCCAGCTCGGACGGTGGGAGGTCAACTCCCGGGCCTACGTGGCCCGGTTCAACTTCAACGGTGCGGACCAGCAGAAGCCGGTCTCCGCTATCTCAGGCGGAGAGCGCAACCGGGTCCACCTGGCCTGCATGCTCCGCCAGGGGGCCAACGTCCTACTCCTGGACGAGCCCACCAACGACTTGGACGTGAACACCCTGCGTGCCCTCGAGGACGGCCTCGGTGCCTTCGCTGGCTGTGCCCTGATCATCAGCCATGATCGGTGGTTCCTGGACCGGGTCTGCACACACACCCTCGCGTTCGAGGGCGACAGCGAGACCCTCTGGTTCCCGGGGACCTGGACCGAGTACGACGAAGACCGTCGCCGACGCCTCGGCGCGGACGCAGACCGCCCGCACCGTATCCGCTACCGAACTCTGACGCGTTGAGTGACGACGCTGCCTTCCTGACCCGGGCGGAGGACGACTACTACGGGGCGGGCGTCGTCGGGCCAGGTCAGCTCCAGGGCCTCAAGGGTTCCGTCCGGGCCGGCCCGTGGCACCAGGTACCCTTCGCCACAGGGGTGGGCTCGCCCGATCTCCACGTCCGTCCCCATGGTCAGGAACATTCGGATCAGGTCCTCCTCCAGCCATCCCGGCGGGAGGTCGAGACGCATGGTCCCCGGCGCGGAGCGCACGATGTCGGGCACCGGGCCGGGCCCGAAGGGCTCCGAGGAGGTAGTCACGAGATGGGTGCGGAGGCCGTCGGCTCCGTGGAGCAGGCGCAGGCGCTGTCCAGTGTGGGCCGCAATGAACGGCAGGTTGACCAGGTAGAGATCCTGGTCGCCATCCCGCACCTCAGGGGCCACTTCGAGCACCCGCTGTGCGATCTCACGGTTGCGGGCTTCGAGGCTGTGATAGGTGAAAAAACCCTGGAGTGCGTGGGCCCCGAAGAGGAGGACCGTTGCGATGAAGAAGAACGTCCGCAGGCGGGGACGCGGGATCCATAGCAGGATGCCCGCAGCAAGGACTGCTACTCCTACGTTAGAGAGGTAGGTGTAATGGTTGGACGCCATGAGGGGGAGGGTCGGGATCAGGCCCGCCGCGGTCCAGGCCAGCCAGGCAGGGGTGCCAGGAGCCCGGCGAAGGATCCGGGCCACCGCGATCCAGCCGGCAATGGTCATCCCGGCGACGGCGGCGAGGGCCAGGGGCGTCTTGTAGAGAAATGCCACCGGCGCTACGGGCATTATCGGCACGGAGACGAGCCACGCGAAGTAGTAGTAGACGAGCTTTACCGCAGCGAAGGCTGGGAAGTCCGGGTCCGTCGGTGAGATGTAGTAGGGCTTGGGCGGGTGGGACCCCAGACCCATGACGCCCAACCGAAGTCCGAGATAGAGGACCGTGAGGAGGACGACCGGCCAGAGTCGGGCAGCGGCTTCACGGATGACCTTCGACACCGGGAGTCCGGGCTCCCGCCGCATCCATTCGATCAGTACGAGGAACACCGGAAGGGTCACCGCTCCCTCTTTGGTAAAAAAAGCAGCCGCCGCGCAGGCGAGCGAGCCCAGCCGCGCAGGGACGGAGCGGTCCCCGTCCAGGGCGCGGGCGTGGAGGAGGAGTGCTCCCAGGACAAAGGTCGCCATGAGCACCTCGGTCCGTCCCGAGATCCAGAGCACCGCAACGGTGTGATGCGGGAAGGCTGCGAAGAGGCAGGCAGCCAGGAGCGCATGCCCGGGTCCGATGCCCAGGCGCAGCAGGAGGCGCCGTACCATCACCGCGTTCAGACAGTGGAGCGCCAGATTGGTCAGGTGGTAGCCGAAGGCCGTGAATCCCCACACGGCGTGGTCCAGCTTGAGGCTCAATACGAAGAGGGGACGCAGGAAACGCACGGGCTCCTGGTCGAGGCACCAGACCTCGATGGTGGCCGGGTCGAACACGGAGAATCCCTGCGCCAGCCCCTGTAGGCTCCAGGGCGCGGTCAGGGCCCTCTCGAGGTTGTGGAGGTCATCCAGGAAGAAGCCGAGGGCGAGGGCGCACGCCCAGAAGAGGAGCGCCACTCCGAGGACGACCAGATCTTCGTTCGCAGGACGCTTCATGGACCGCAGAGCCGGTGAACCAGGGGGCCTTCGCCGGTATCGTAGAACGAGTAGATCCGGATACGCTCGGCATCCAGGGACTCGTCGAACCGCAGCTCCAAGGCGTCGACCTGGTCTTCAGTCCATCGTGGCGTCGCGGTCAGCCCGGGCACGTTGCGGTAGCTCCGGCCGGGGACGAGGGGTATCCGGAACAGGTGCACGTTCCATTCCTCCGGTGTCTCGAAGAGTGCCCGGTGTCCCGGAGGGGGACCGATGAGTACCGCATAGGGAGAGAGGCACTCGACCGTGGGGCCCTTGGTGGGGGTCTCCCATTCCGGGGTGAACGTACCGAGGGTGGCCTGGATGTCGCCGTGTCCCGCGCGGAGTCGCAGGTGGGAGGCCACGTGGGACGCAGCCACGGTGAGGTTCACCAGGACGAGATGCGTCCCCTCGGATGGTGAACCGCCGATATCCCGCTCGATGTCCTCCATGGCCGTACGGTCCACGACGCCCTGCATGTGATAGAGGAGGCCACGCCCCGTGAACCCCACGAGGTAGAAGCAGACCAGGACGACCAGGGCGATTCGGCGCCGGCGG
The DNA here is from genome assembly GCA_964576155.1 of uncultured Myxococcales bacterium. Classification (GTDB taxonomy): domain Bacteria; phylum Myxococcota_A; class UBA9042; order CAIXZC01; family CAIXZC01; genus CAZNWW01. Next base: position 5,266 of record CAZNWW010000002.1, read on the forward strand.
GTCGGTCGAGCGAGCGCGGCTGCCAGGATAAATGCGAAGCCTATTCCCGGAAAGTACAGATAGAGATCCGACGCCAGGATCGGCAGGGTAGGGAGGAAGGCCGCGGCCATCCAGAACCCACCGAAATAGCGACCTCGCTGTCCCTGTCCGGCGCGGTGTACGCCCACCGCAATCAGCACTGTGAGCAGCACCACACCAACGATCAGCCCGGGGTGCTCCAGGAGGAAGGCCGTGCCGAAGATCGGGACGACCGGCGCCATGGTGAGCACCGCGGCCGAGTAATGCGCCAGCTTCGCAACCGCGAAGGCCGCGAAGCCGGGATCTGTCGGCGCGGTGAAGTACGGCTCGGAGAGGGTCCCGGCGGAATCGAACAAGAGCAGGCGGTACGCGGTGAAGGCCACCAGAAGGGTTGCGAGGGGCAGGAGCGCGATCAACGAACCGCGCCACCGGGTTCGAATCGGTCCGGGGCCCTCGAGGATCTCATAGAAGGCCGCCAGAATCCCCACCAGGACTGCGCTCTCTTTGGTGAGGCAGGCCAGCGCGGTGAAGAGCAGGGCCCAGCCCTGCAGCGTCGGACGGCGGGTCTGACGGGCGGTTACGTAGCTAAGAAGCGCAGCGACCATCCACATGGCGGCCATGCTCGTGGTCCTGCCCGCGGTCCAGCAGACCGCGGCGACGTTGTGTGGTTGGATGGCGAAGAGGATCGCAGCGATCCGCCCGAGGCGGTCGTTCCCGGAGATCCTGGTTGCGAGCTGCCCCACGAGGATCACGGTCACGAGATGCATGGCAAGGTTGATGGCGTGGTACCCGAAGGGCGCCAAACCCCATAAGGCCAGGTCCACCTTGAACGAAGCCATCACCAGCGGCCGGAAGTAGTGGTAGGCCGGCGCCGCGGGGAGGTTCCAGGTCGAGATGGACGTCGGGTCGAGGAAGGTGAAGGCGTCCCGGAGTCCCTCCCAGGTCCAAGGGGCCTGGGAGGCCCTCCAGAGCAGGTGCCAGTCGTCCAGGAACATGGGACTGGCAATCCAAGGGGCGCACGCGACCGCTGCCAGGACCATTGCCGGCCACGCGCGCAGGACAGCAGCTCGAAAACCGTGGGTCGGGACGCCACCCGTCACGTGGTTCGTCCCCGCCTACCGACATCGGTCACGAGGGCCGCCAGGGTCTCCTCGTACCGATCGGCCAGTCCCGCGATCATGGGTGTGTCCACCATGCTCGCCTTGTGATTGAAGTTGAAGCAGAGGCGGCCGCCGTACCGGATCACCGTCGTGTTGACGCCCTGGAGCCATGCACAGGGGGTCATGATTCGGAGATCCTCACCGATCCAACGGCGGGTCCCGAGCCGGCCCCCGTTCTCCGAGGGTGAGATAGCGACGAGGTTGCTGAACGGGAAGTTGAGCATGGTCCGCTTCGGTGCGAACACCGCCTGTCGGATCCGGCCAAGCGGCATCAGGCGGGCGACCAGGATCTCGGCGAGGACCTTGGTGATGTGATCCCGCCGCCGGGCCTGCCGGTGGATCTGTCTGCGCAGGCTGTCCAGGAGATCCAGCGGACCGCTGTAGCGATCCATGTGGAAGTCGACAAGGAAGGACGAGAGGTGATTGGCGAAGGACTCCATGGTCCACGGCCGCGGACGGACGTCCGCAGGGATCAGGAGGTTGAAGCGGCGAACCGGGTGTCCGTGGTCGCCGCTCCAACCGGCGAGGGCCAGCGCCAGGGCCGACGAGAGGACATCGTTGGTGGAGACCCCGGCGGCGCCTCGGAGCGCGCCGATCCCGGAGATCTCCTCCGGCTCCATCCAACGGTGATGGACCTGGTTGTGGCCCGTGTAGTCGCCGGGGAGGTTGCTCACGAGCTGGTCCGGGGGCCACAGGGAGTAGCGAATGATGTTCCTCATATGCAGGAAGGTCCCGATGAACCGTGCGCCGAAGCGCCGCAGGGCGCTCGGCTCCGCGACCACCGCCTCCGGGATCCGCTGGATGGGCTCGATCTCCTCAGGAAGCGTCCCCTCCGCAGCCTGATCGTAGAAGGCGCAGAAGTCCTCGAGGCAACGCCAGAAGGCCCGACCGTCTGCGATTCCATGGTGCTGCTGGAACATCAGCACGCCGCGGGATCCGCTGCGTCGCACCCAGGTGATCCGGGCGGGGTAGTCCGTCGACATGTCGATGTAATGGTCGAAGATCTCCTGCTGGACTGCGGGGAACTGCGCTTCATCGCCGGTGAGATCCACGACCCGGAAGAGATCGTCGAGTCGGGGCGTTGGGTCGACCTCGTACACAATGCGCCGGGAGGCCTCCAGGGTGTTGCCGTCCTTCACCGGCACAGCGCGGGAGACCAGGACCGGATAGCGCCGGGCCAGCACGGCCACGGTCCGTCGGGTGATGTCTTCGTCCAGATCCCCGTCTATGTGGAGCTGCCACACCGGTGCGGAGGAGATCCCGTGCTCTCGGCTGGTGGCCGCAAGACAGATCGTGTCGAGATAGTCGAACGGGAATCGCATAGGCTTGGAATCATTACGGCAGCAAGTGGTGGGCGAAGTCCAACAGGATCTTGTACGAGGGCCCGTCGAAGCCCCCCTCTACGATGGCCATGACACCGAAGCAGAGCGTGCCCCCGAGGACCGACGCCCAGGCCACCCGCAGAAAGAGCTCCCAGTTTCGCCGCTGCGGCGTCAGATCATCCCGGTCCTGAAGCGCGAAGACGAAATACGAGAACGGGAGGAACGCGCCGAACCAGGCGGCGTAGTTGAGCACAGGGACACCCAGGAGCAGGGCGGGGAGAGTTTCGTTCCACTGCCAGAACACCCCGGACATGGACGCCAGCGGGTCGAGCTGAGCGTCCATGCTGAGGGCCAGGGCCGTGGTGACCACGGCCCGGCGCCATGCGTTGACTTTGAGCCAGGGGATCCACTCAGCGAGCTGCTCTACGAGCACGATGGTGATGTAGAAGACCAGGCTCCAGCCGAGCATGGTGCAGAGTGGTGCCGGCAAGGGGCCCAGGTAGAGGCGGAAGCTGGGCTCGGAGAAGAAGCCCATGATGATCCCCGTGTTCTCGAGGATCAGGCCGTATAGGAAGGTGACCCCGAAGAACATCAGGAAGCCATGCCAGCCGCGGGTAAGGACCACGTGCGCGACAAAGATCAGGACCCAGAAGAACTGGGTCCCCTCGAAGAGGGTCGTGAGCGCGTCGTGGGAGAGCGGATGGGGTCGGTGGAGCAAGGTGACCAGGAGCGGAAAGCCCACAGCGAGGCCGGCCAGGGCCGCGTAGGCCTTCCATCGATTATCGAGGCGCCCGGAGCGCCGGACCCGCAGCACGAAGAAGAACACGAACCACGCCATGGGGAACGCAATGGTGGGCACGAAGTCCATGCGGGACAGGCCCAGTGCAGAGAAACCATCCTGAGGGAAGTTGGCCAGAGCCGCGTGCAGAAGTCCCACTGCAGAGAGGAAGATGAACCAGACTGGCATGAATCGCAGGAACTCGTCCTTGAGGCCGGCGGCCGAGACGATGTTGGGCTGCGCCCGGGAATCGGGCATTGCGAAAGTGCCGGTGTCCGTGTTCTCCAAGGCATCCCCCCCAAAGAAGAAACGTTCCCGTATTTATACTGGAAAGGGGTGACTCGAATCAAGTGGATGGTCGTTATCCGGAGAGGTCCTTGTAGTGGCAGCGGACCGGGCCGCCGGTCTCGGGATCGTAGAGGTGGAGTGAGTTACCCTGGCACCGCTTCCATTCCCGGCAGACCGCGCACTCGCCTTTGCGTAGCCAGGATCGGTCGCGGTAGGGCTCGAAGCCTTCTTCCCAGATCGTCATGAGATCATCGGTGCGGACGTTGCCCTGGACCAGGGCCCTGTCGATGTTCGGACAGGCCGAGATAGCGCCGTCGTGGAGCACCGAAGCGATGCAGATCCCGGCGCGGCAGAAGTAGGGCTCGTCACGGACGGCGCGGTCCACTGCGGGGGGGAGATAGCCCTCGCAACAGAAGTCGGGATGGAGAGCCTCCGTCCTTCGACGGGACGCGATCCAGTCCATGAGGCGCCCCAAGCCATCCGCGTCGAAGATGAGCTCCTCGTCCTCCCTGGCACGGCCCTTGGGGAAGATCGGGAAGATACGCCAGCGGCGGACGCCGACGTCATGAAGGAGGTCTCGGAGGTCGTCGAGCTCACTGAGGTTCCCGGGGAAAGTACAGGTGACCACGTCGAGGGCCGTGGCGCGGAGCTCCACCAGGTGCCGGAGTCCATCGATTGCTCGGCGCCAGGAACCCTCTCGACCCCGGAAAACATCATGGGTCGCTTCGAGACCGTCGATGCTCAGGGTGACGCTCTTCATGCCCAGGCTGAGGAGGGTCTGGGCCCGCTCCCGGGTCAGTGGCCAGCCGTTGGTCACCATCCCCCAGGGGATGCTACGGGTCTGTATCCTGCCGACGATTGCGCCGAGGTCGGAGTGGCAGAGGGGCTCACCGCCGGTGATCACGATTTGGAGGCCCTCACGGGGCGCGGTGTCGGCTACCTTGTCGATGACCTGGAGCCATTCTTCGGTGTTCAATGCTCCGGTGCGAGCGTCAGCGCTGCAGTCGCTGCCGCAATGACGGCAGTCGAGGTTGCAGACCTGCGTGATTTCCAGAAAGAGATACCGCAGGGGATGGACCTTGGACTCCAGATGTCGGTAGACGGGATGGACGATGCGCCGGAGGGACGGCGGGCTCACTCTTTGGCGGCGTCAGGGGCGAGGAGATTCCCCGCCTTGATGTCATTCGCCGGGGCCTCCTTGCCGTCCTTTTTAGTGTCCCCCTGTAGCGGTAACGTATCCTCGGGGTAGTACTGAGGACCGTAGCAGGCCGCCAGGATCACGGGACTGATGACACAGATGGCACCCAGGAGCAGCTTATGGATCCGCTTCACGTGAATCCTCCGAGATCGGGCTGACGTTCAACATAACGAAATCGCTCCTTGGTGATCCCCGCAACCTCTTTGGACTCCCGGACCCGGGACGCCTACACTCTCCCAGCGGAGGTTGTCCATGAATCGTTCGACCGAACTGCTGACCGTTTCTTCGATTGGGATGGTCTTGCTCCTCGTCGTGGGGGTCCTGTGGATGGACGCCTGCACCATCGAAGAGGAGGCCCCCAAGCAGCACGATGTGCTCGACCCCTCGGATGTGATCGATGAGGACGCGTCTTCACCCGACATCATCGAGGTGCCGCCGGAGTGTGGAGACGGGATCTGTGACTTGGCCGAGGACTGCCTGACTTGCACCGATGATTGCGCCTGCGCCGAGCTGGCTGCGACCCCTCCCATGGGCTGGAACTCCTGGAACCTCTTCGCGTGTGACATCGACGAGGCGCTCGTCAGGGAGATTGCGGACGCGATGGTCGGCAGCGGGATGAAAGACGCTGGCTACGAGTACGTGAACCTGGACGACTGCTGGCAGACGGACCGGGATGAGGACGGCGTCATCGTCACGGATCCGGAGCGCTTCCCGGGCGGCATAGCGGCGCTGGCAGAATACGTCCACGAGCGGGGCCTCAAGTTCGGCATCTACACCTGCGCCGGGACGCTCACCTGCGAAGGTCGGCCCGGCAGCTTCGGCTATGAGGCCCAGGACATGCAGACCTACGCAGATTGGGGCGTGGATCTCGTAAAGGTGGACTGGTGTTACACCGATGGTCTGGACTCCGCGGAGCGCTATGAGCTGTTCCGGGACGGCATCCTCGCATCAGGACGGGAGATCCTGTTGAGCATCTGCAACTGGGGCTACCAGGAGCCATGGGTCTGGGGGCCGCAGACCGGGCAGATGTGGCGGACCTCGATGGACATCAAGGATGGGTTTTTGCCGTTGATGTTCAACCTCAAGGCCGTGGAACCCCTGGCAGCCTTTGCCGGGCCCGGCCGCTGGAATGATCCCGACATGCTCGAGGTAGGGAACGGCGGCATGACCGACGACCTCTACCGCGCCCACTTCGGGCTGTGGGCCATGCTCGCTGCCCCTCTTATAGCGGGCAACGATCTGCGAGACATGTCCCCAGCGACCCTGAAGATCCTCACCAATCCGGAGGTCATCGCAGTAGACAAAGATCCCGCGGGTCTGCAAGCGGTGCTCCTCAGGGTGACCGACGATGTCCGGGTCTACGCACGACCGCTCACCGAGGACGGGTTGCGGGCCGTGCTCTTCTTCAACACCTCCCAGGACGTTGCCCGGACAGCGTCCATCACCTGGGACGAGTTGGGATTGTTCCAGGGTACGGCTTCGGTCCGGGATCTCCTTGCGCAGGAAGAGCTCGGTGCGTTCGTCGACCATTTCGACGCTGACATTCCGTCTATGAGCGCAGTGATGGTCACCATCCGAGGCACGGAGCCCCTGCCCGGCGTTGGCATCCAGTACCTCTCTGATCTCCCGTTGAAGTACGCAGCGTCCTATGGCGGCCTGGTCGCGCTTGACCGTGGGTTCAGCCTCGAGGATGAGGCGCCTGGTCCGATTATTACGCTGGGCGAGCAGGTCCACGAGAAGGGCCTCGGCGTCCCTGGTGGATCCGTGGTCGTGGTACACCTGGGAGGTCGCTGCGACATCTTCGAGGCGACCCTGGGGCTCACGAGCAACGCCGGCCCCGAGGGATCCGTGGTCTTCGAGGTCTGGGGCGACGGGGTTCGCATCTGGTCGAGCGACGTGGTCACCGTCGACACCGAACCCAAACCCATCCAGACCAGCATGAAGGGACGGCAGAATCTCAAGCTCGTCACGACCCCGGCAGGTGATTCCACCACCGGCGATCGGGCCGCGTGGGCCCACGCACATCTCACCTGCGAATAGGAGCGGGTTGTCGAGGAGGAGACGCTTGGGCCTCCAGGGGATAAACCGGTCCAGCCGGCTCGGACCTCGCACGAAGTGAGGTCCCGCTTGCGTTACATCGAGGTTTTGATCAACCTAGACATGTGGACTGCACACAACTCACCCCGGGGGAAGAGCGATGAGCCGTATCTCGATGCAGGTCTTCGGGGCCTGCCTGGTTGTACTTATTGGGTGCAATGGTGGTGGCGGTCTCACCGTCAATCTGGATTCGATTGGAGAGATCGGCCAGGACCTGGGCGCCGGCGTCGACCTGGAGCATGATCTGATCCACGACGCTACCGCTGAGGCGGATCTCACCGACGAGGCGGCTCCACCCGAGGTCTGGGGCCCGGCCCTGGAGAACCCGGCGCAGCTTGTGACGACAACGGTGATTGCCTGTCGGGTTGGTGCGTGGAGGCCGAGGACGGTTGGGTCTGCACGCAGGAATGTGAGACCGAATGCCCCCAGGGGTGGCAATGTGTCCCCACCGGATCCGGGCCTGACGGCCTCTATCTCTGCATTCCGTCTTTCGCTACCCTCTGCCGCCCGTGCGACGGGGACGAGGAATGTCGCCAGTTCTCCGGCGGCGATGAGTTTTGCGTGGACTACGGGCCCGGCCAAGGCAGCTTCTGTGCAGGGGCCTGTGACGAGCTCGAGTGTCCGGGAGGATACCAATGCCAGCTCTGGCTCCTCGGAGATGGAACCGAGGCGCAGATGTGTATCCAGGATGACTTGACCTGCGGTTGCGCGAAGAAATACCTGGGGATGGACCTGAGCACCTCCTGCTATGAGGCGAACGAGTACGGCATTTGTTGGGGGGAGCGGGTCTGTCTCGACGGAACCCTGACGGCCTGCGACGCGATAGTGCCCGCCGCCGACGATATCTGCAATGGCGTCGATGACGACTGCGACGGCCAGGCGGACGAGGACTTCCTCCCGGCCGAATGTGTGCTGGAGAACGAGTTCGGGATCTGCCCCGGGACCACGGCCTGCACGGACGGTGACGAGATCTGTGAGGGCCAGGTCCCGGAGGCCGAGGTTTGCGACGGCGCGGACAACGATTGCGACGGCGAAGTGGACGAGGACTTCCCGGATCTGGACGATGACGGCGAAGCCGACTGCCTGGACGATGACGATGACGGCGACGGGATCCCTGACGAAGCAGACAACTGCCCCAAGGTCGCCAACCCGGCGCAGGACAACCACGACCTCGACACCCAGGGGGATGCATGTGATCCCGACGACGACAACGACCTCGTCGCGGATGAGGAGGATTGCGAGCCCTTCAACCCGTCGATCTATCCAGGCGCCCCGGAGCTCTGCGATGGCGTGGATCAGGACTGCGACGGTGAGGTGGATGATGGGGCGTTGGATACGGACGGGGACGGCGAGGCCGATTGCATCGACGCGGATGACGACGGCGATGGAGTCCTCGACGGAGACGACGTCTGTCCCCTGGTTCCGGACCCGGCGCAGCTGGATCTTGACTCCGACGGCCTGGGAGACGCCTGCGACGATGACGACGACGGCGACGGAGATCCGGACCTCACCGACTGCATGCCGTTGGACCCCACAGTGGGTCATGGTCTCCTGGAGATCTGCGACGGCGCAGACCAGGACTGTGACGCCGCGGTGGACGAGGGGTTCCCGGATCTGGATGACAACGGCGTGGGGGATGCGTGTGACGACGACAAGGACGGTGACCTGGACCCCGACGACACCGACTGCGCCCCCCAGGACCCGTCGATCCACCACGGCGCTGTCGAGGCCTGCAACGCGGTGGACGACAACTGCAACGGGATCATTGACGAAGGTTATCCGGACACTGACGGGAACGGTCAGGCGAACTGCATCGACGTCGATGACGACGGCGACGGGGTCCCCGACGATGAGGACAACTGCCCCGCGGTGGGGAACCCCGACCAGGCGGATACTGACGGGGACGGGGCGGGCAACGCCTGTGATCCCGACGACGATGGTGACGGGGATCCCGATACCACCGACTGCAAACTCCTGGACCCTGCGGTGAATCCCGACGCCACCGAGGTCTGCAACGGCGTCGACGACGACTGCGACGGCCTCGTGGACCCCGAAGACGCGGGCGGCTGCGAGACGTACTACTACAGCGGAGACGGTGACGGATTCGGGTTGGACCTGTCCAAATGCCTCTGCACGCCGCTGGCCCCGTATCTCGCGCCGGAGGCCGGGGATTGCAACGACAACAACGCCGGCATCCACCCCGGCGCGACGGAGTTCTGCAACGGTATGGACGACGACTGTGACGGCGCCCTCGACGAGGAGGACGCGGTGGGCTGCACCGGCCAGTTCGTCGACGGAGACGGCGACGGAGCCGGCGCAGGCGCTGCCCTGTGCCTCTGCGGCTCCCCGGCGGGATATGCCAAGAACGCCGGAGACTGCGATGACGACGACCCGCTCGTTTCACCGACCGTGCTCGAGCAATGCAACGACAAGGACGACGACTGCGACGATCTGGTGGACGAGGTTGGTGCGGTGGGCTGTGCGCCCTACTACCACGACGGTGACGGAGATGGTTACGGGATCCTTGGGAGTACAAAATGCCTCTGCCAGCCGGAGGGGAGCTTCGCCGCGACGGTCCCCGGGGATTGCGATGACGACGCCGACGCGATCCATCCCACCGCGCTGGAGCTCTGCAACGGCGTAGACGACAACTGCAACGGCCAGGTTGATGAGGGCGTGAAGACCACCTACTACAAGGACAACGACGGCGACGGATACGGGACCCCGAACGACAAGCTCGACACCTGCGCGGCACCTCCCGGCTACGTGGACGCAGGCACCGACTGCAACGACTTCAACCCGGAGATCCACCCCGACCGGGCTGAAGACTGCAACGGCATCGACGACGACTGCGATGGCGTCGCCGATGAGGGGATCCCGACAGTGGCTGTATACGTCGACCTGGACGGGGACGGGCACGGCGCAGTCGGCGCCGTAGCGGTGCTGGATTGCCTGATCGACGGCGACCAGGTGCCGGACGGATTCTCATTGGTCGCAGATGACTGCGACGACTCCGCTTCCACGGTCCACCCCGGCGCTGCGCTGATTTGCGATGGCAAGGACAACGACTGTGATGGTGTCGTGGACCGGTACTGCTTCACGTCCTGCCCGGGCGGCTGGCCCTTCCAGCAGACCTTCCCAGGGAGCAGGCCACAGGCGATGCCCGCGGACCTCGACGGGGATGGCGTTTACGAGGTGATCGTCCAGAGCAACTTCGGCTTCGCCATCCTGGACGATCAGGGCACGGCGCTCCACGACTATTCGGCGCCCGTACACAACTTCTCACGGGGGCGGGTGGTGCTCGCGGACATCGACGACTACGACACCTGGTCCGTCCCAAACCAAACCCTCGAGGTCCTCACGGGCAACGGGAGCATCCCGAGGTTCTACAAGCTCTTCCCCGACGGCACGGTGACCGTGACCGAGAACGCCGGTGTCTCCATCTACGACGCCAGCCGGTTCCTGGCAAGGGACGTGGACTATGATCGGCGCCCGGAGTTCTTCACCACCACCTGGTGCAACCCGTCAGCGCTGATCCGTGCGTTCCGCTTCAACAAGGCCGGTGGGACCATCGAGCTGGTCTCTTCTGAGCCCGAGCCCTATGGGATCTGTGCATACACCGCGGGGCGATTCCTGGGAGACCTGGATGGGGATGGGATCCCGGAACTCGTCACCGGAAACGGCTGGGCGGAGCCTGCGACGCCGTCCAAGTGGGGCGGGTTCGTGCTCCCGTACACCTTCGACGATCTGTCCTCCCTGGACATGTCCCCGTTCTGCACCTTCGAGGATTGCTTCCCCACGGACGTGGAGGGAGTGTTCCAGGGACAGGTGCGGGAGATGCTCTTCTTCGTCGACCAGGTTCGTGCGAACGTGGGCTACTTCCTGTCAAAGGAGGAGGGCCAGGCAAACCCGTGCGCCGGGGCCTGGCGATGGGCCTGGGATTCGTCGGGGGAGGTCGCTCCCCAGGCGCCGACCCAGGACGGCGGTCTCTTTCCGCTTTACCCCACCGACGTGGACGACGACGGCGTTCCGGAGCAGGTATCGCACGTCGCACGGATCGGTCTGTTCGACATTGACGGGGACGGCTTCCCTGATCGGGTGCGCACCGTGGGGACCGAGCTGCTCCTGGACTTCTGGGATCCTGAGATCGGTGGATTCGCCTCCAACCCGGGCTCCTCCCTGGAGGTGAGCGGCGAGAGTCTGCGGCTCGGTGGCCTGTGGGATCTGAACGGCGACGGACGGATAGAAGCCCTCGTCAGCGACGATCAGGGGCAGGTCTTCTGCTATGCGCTCGGTCAGGGTACCTGGAATCGACACAGCTCGCTGCCGCCTCACCTGACGCCGGTCCTGGCCACCAACCAATGGGACAACTTCGAGCCCAACGACGGGGCGGACCTCGACGACGACGGCCTGCCCGACCAGGTGGTGCACGTCCCGTCGGCGCTCACCGCAGAGGGGAACTTCTATTCCTACCTGACCACCGCCGAGGATGAGGACTTCTTCCTGGTGAACACAGACTGGGGTGGCGGGCTCTGTCTCAGGTCGCCGCCGGGCCGAAACTACGGCGTGGCGGTCTACTCGTATGCGGACAAGATCAACGAGGCCGCCGGCGCGCCGGGGCAGGACGGTCTCCCGGACGGTCTCGTCTGGGAGAACACCTCCGGGGCAACCACCAAGTGTTTCAGCGGCTCCCTGGTCTATCCCTATCGATATGGCGAGTACCGGTTCATCATCCGGATCTGGTCATTGGACGGCACATCATCACCCTACTGGCCTTACTGGCTCGACGCGCCGAAGTAGGGCTTGGGAGGAAAACATGCCCTGGAACCTCTGTCTCGTAGCCCTGTTTCTCGCCGCCCCACAGGTGGTGGACGCGCCGGGCTTCCCGTACCGGGCAAAGGACGTCGTCTCCTGCAAGGGGAACGCTGTCCGGTTGAAGCGCGTCTCGAAGAAGAAGAACCAGATCACCGACGACCACGTGTGGAACGCGGACAATGACCTCGTCCGTCCTGCCGGGGCCCTGGACGCGGGCCATGATCAGGTGCCCCAGGAGACCCGGTGGGGACGGATCTCCTTCTACCGCGACAACGGCGCCGGGCTCACCGTGGGGATCTACGTGAAGGTCGGACAGCGCCTAGGCGCAAAGGACGAGCGCGGTTTCTCGTCGATCTATGACAAGGAGTTCGACTACACCGTGGTGGTCTTCGATGCGGAGCGGGTCCCTGGGACGGTCTACCCCCTCACCGCTTTCCATCCGGGGATCCTGGAGATGGGTCACGCGACGCTGGTCGGTGACGTCCTGTACTTCGACGCCAACTACAATGGCTACGCGTCCATCGCCAAGGAGAAGACCGGCTACCTCGTAGCGCTCGACCTCGCGGACGGACGGGTGCTCTGGACCACGAAGAACCTCACCGCGTCCTGGCGAGGCTTCATCGTCCACGGCGACGTGATCGTCGCGGGGTACGGGTTCACCGCAGAGCCCGATTTTCTCTACCTCATCGACCGGCACTGCGGCAAGGTCTTGCAGAAGATCCACCTGAAGACCGCGCACGAAGTCCTCATCCAGCGCAGCGACCGCCTTTACGTCCGCACCTACGATCACGACTACGTCTTCGATTTCGTGGAGTAGCGCCCGGCTGCTGCCGGCAGGTCCTGCTGGACTCTGACGTCGTTTCAGGTAGTTTGATCAATCAATGATCTGCAGTGCAGGGGCACGGCGATGAGCAGCAGCGGTGATGTGAGTGGTGGAGGCTGGCGTTTCTCTCGGGCCTTCTGGGCGGCCAACTTTGTGGAGCTCCTCGAGCGGGCCGCCTGGTACGGCGTCTTCGTGGCGCTCACCCTCTACCTGTCCAGGATCCTGGGCTATTCGGACATGGAGGCGGCGACCACCTCCGGCGTCTTCGTCGCCGGGCTCTACTTCCTGCCGCCGTTCGCCGGTGCATACGCGGATCGCATCGGATTCCGCAAGGCCCTGCTCGTGGCCTTCGGTTTGCTCACTATCGGCTACGCGAGCATGTGGCTTCTACCGACCCTCCTCGAAGGAGCCGGTCTGGCGACCTACGGGCAGGAGGTGGAGTTTCACGGCCTGAAGACGAGCTGGCACAAGTGGCTCTTCGTCCCCGTGATGATGGTGGTCATGGTGGGCGGGTCCTTCATCAAGTCCGTGATCACCGGGACCATCGCCCAGGAGACCACCGAGGCCAGCCGCGCCCGTGGGTACTCGATCTTCTACGCGATGGTCAACGTGGGCGCGTTCACGGGCAAGACCGTGGTCAAGCCCCTGCGGGAGGCCATGGGCAACGAGGGCCTCATCGTCCTCAACCTCTTCGCTGCGGCGTTGACCCTCCTGGCCTTCGTGTCGATCCTGTTCCTCTACAGGGCGACCCGGACGCCCGAGACGAAGCGCTCCATGGCTGATACCTGGCGCTCCCTCATCGCTGTCTGCAGTCGCTGGCGGCTCGTGACCTTGATCCTGCTGGTGACGGGGTTCTGGATGGTCCAGCACCAGCTCTATGCCACCATGCCGAAGTATGTGCTGCGCATGGCGGGGGAGGGGGCCAGCCCCTCCTGGTACGCGAACGTCAACCCGGCGGTGGTGGTGCTCACCGTGGGGGTGGTGACTCAACTCATGCGCCGTTGGTCAGCCCTGACGTCCATGACCGTGGGCATGTTCATCATGCCAATCTCCGCGTTCTGCATGGCCCTTGGAAACATGACGGATGGGAGCCAGATCCTCGGCCTGAACCCCATCGCCTTCATGATGATCGTGGGCATTGCGTTCCAGGGCCTCGCTGAGAGCTTCATCTCTCCCAGGTTCCTGGAGTACTTCTCTTTGCAGGCGCCCAAGGGCGAGGAGGGCCTCTACCTGGGCTTCTCGCACCTCCATTCCTTTATCTCCGCCATCGTCGGCTTCGGCCTCTCCGGGGTTCTCCTCAGCCGCTACTGTCCGGACCCCAAGACCCTCTCGGAGGTGGAGCAGGCGCAACGACTGGCAGCGCTCGGTGGGACCGGTGAGATGCCCGCAGCCTACGCCAACGCCCACTACATCTGGCTCGTCTTTGTTGGGATCGCAGTCGCATCTGCCGTGGGCCTCATCGTCTACGGCGTGGTCGTGAGGCGCCTCGACGCCCGCAGGTAGTCATTTCGCTTACTGGGATGGCAGGAGCTGGAAGAGGACCTCCGCGTCGCCGAAGATGCCGCAGCTGCCGACCAACATTGCGTTGAAGTCCTCCTCGAAGATTACGAAAGAACAGGAGGTAACCGACTGATCCTCGGTATCGTCTGCGTCGAAGAGCTCAACCGCGAGGCCCTCGTCCAGGAGCTCGGTCGTGGTTACGCTGAAGAGCACCACCTCGTCCCAGTAGGGGTAGAGGGTGTCGTACACCACCGCGGTAGAACCAGTGAGGCCCCAGCCCTCGTCTTCGAGATAGAACATCGAGAATTCGGCGAAGAGATCCGGATCGGTGCCGTCGGGGTCCCACTCGCCGCCGGGAGGCTCCATGTAGACCTCGCCCTCGACGCCGTCCACGTCCCAGAAGGCATCGGGATCGAGTTCGCATTCGTTGGCCGGGCACCAGTACCCGGGGTCGCAGGTTTCCTCGCAGCCCTGCTGGATGGTGTCCTCACCCGGGATGGTGTCCTCGCCCGGGATGGTGTCCTCGCCGGGGAAGGTGTCCTCGCCCGGGATGATGATCGACAGGCGGCCGTGTCCCTCCTCGCTCCTCGCCTTGTTGCTTCGCCAGTGCTCCAGGTCCTCGGGTCGATCGATGTCATGGAGCGTGGGGAGCGTTCGTATCCTGAGCCCGAGGTCCCTCGCCCGGGCAGCGGTCTCCTCGAATACGGTATCCCCGCCCCACGGTATGCCATCGAAGAGCTTCGAGGCCCCGGCGTGATAGCCGCTTCGGCTCAACCCCACGAGGTAGTAGCCGCCGTCCGCGGCCGGGCCCAGGACCAGATCGTTGGATGCCAGGGCTTCGAAGGCTGCTTGCAGGATCTCGGTTGTCAGCTCCGGGCAGTCCGTGCCGATTAGAACCCCAGTGCGATTTCCGTCGGAGAAGTTCCGGGCGAAGGCTGCAGCCATGCGGTCTCCCAAGTCGCCCTCGACCTGGGCGAGGTAGAGGAGGTCGTGGCCGAGCCAGTCACGCATGGCGTCGCGCCGTCCTCCGGTGAAGTGGACACACAGCCCGGACGGATGCGGTCCGGAGAATCGACGCGCGGTGAGGCGGGTCTTGACAGCGCCCGGCACCGGGTACCGGGTGAGGATCATCAGCCGCCGGGCATCGGACACGTGCCTGTTCATTTACGTCCTCGCCTCCAATCAGCGCACCGGCGCAACTCGATCCGCTCCCCGCCGTGCAGCCGAAGCAATGTGGGCCGGTGACGATTCTGCGGCCGGAGAGCGTCTTCAGGCCTTCGCCCTCGATGTGGTCGGGAGCGCCGTGGCCCACCGACAGGCCCAAGGCCAGGTTGAAGTCGCAGTCGTAGATTATTCCGTCCCAGCGGATGCTTACCTGGTGACGACACATGACATCGGAGACCGTCGCTGGGTTGAAGCTCGTTTGGAGCAGCGAGAGATAGTTGTCATACCCGCCGGACGCAACGAGTCCGTCCTTGAAGCGGCCGATGGGCATGTTGGTGATCACGAGGAGGCGGGTGAAGCAGACGCCGAAGCGCTCTTTCAGCTCCCGCTTGTAGTCCGCCTCGAGGGCATTCTGGGATGGCGGCAGGACGGCACCACCCGGGTTGTAGACGAGATCGAGGGGCAGATCCGGGTCGGTCCCGTATCCGAGCTCGTTCAACGACCGGATGACGGCCACGCTCTTCTCGTAGCACCCGGGACCGCGCTGGGCGCGGACGTTCTCCTCCAGATAGCACGGCATAGAGGCGACGAGGTGGACATTGTTTCGCCGGTAGAGGTCGGGGAATCGCTCCATCCCCGGCTCGGCCAGGACCGACAGGTTTGTACGCACCTGGATGATGACGCCTGTCAGACGCAGGGCCTTGATGAATGGAGGCAGATCAGGGTTCAACTCCGGTGCCCCGCCCGTGATGTCCACCAATCGGCACCCGAGGTCGCTGGACATCTCCACGATCCGCTCCATCACCGGCCAACCCATCACCTCGGAGCGGCCGGGCTTGCCTCGAGATGGCAATGGGTGCAGGCCTGGTTGCAGATCGCCCCGATGTTGACCTGCAGCGTCTTGATGTCTCCTGCCTGAAGGCCTGCACCAGTAGCGTTCAGTACAGCTATTTCAAATTCGTTCATCGAGGTTCTCCGGCGAACCTGGGGGTCGTTCCTGATACTGCCCTATACTCTGGTTTGGATCAAAGTCATGCGCGTCAGTCGATCCGGGCCGGCTTGAGGGACCAGGAGGTGCCCTCGCACGCTGGGCATCCCAGATCCTCGAGCATCTCCAGGGTCTCCGGCATGGAGCGCCCCGCCGGAACCTCGACCTGGGTCCCCGCTACCTAGCCCCAAATCAAGCGAATCTGCCTACTGCGGCGGCCGATCTGCCAATGCTGAACTGCGTCGAGACCGTTCGCCATGCTCACCCGAACTCAACGATACTCTGCATCGCCTCCGTTCGCTCTCCTTGTCAGCATCAGCATCTCAACCACCTCGCTTCGGCATCTTCGCTTGTTTTGGGCCTAGCGGACGTCATCCGCCGACAGGGTCACGGCCTCCGCGGCCGCGTCGCCTCCGCCGACATCGCCGCCGTCACTTTCGCCACTGTCGCCGCCGCTACCTCCACACCCGGCGAGACCCACCGCAGACACGACCGGCGCCACGAGAACACATCGTAGGAGTTTCATGTGGCCCGACACCTCCGGCAAGCACCACTAAATCCGCACACCGGCATGGAGCCATCCCCGATCCGGAAAGTCAACCAGGCGGGATGCAAAGCAGTTGGTAGCGGTGAGTTACCCTGGGCACAGGTCGTCGACCTGGGCAAGACACGAGATTGGGCATCCCCACTCTGCGAAGCTTGACACTCTCGAACCCGAACTCCGATACTTGGCACGATGCCGAGAAACACGGATGATGCGTCTTACCCGCAGAAGCCCGGCCTGACCAACTTTTGGAGCATCCCTGAATTGAGGAGAGCCCATGTTACGCAGAAATCTCGTCGTCCTGGTTGCCCTTATGTTCGTTGCCCTGAGCTGTAACGGCGCGTCATCCGTCAACCTCCCTGATCCCGATGGGTCTTCCGGGGATCTCACCTGGGGGGACACGGGAGCCGAGGTAGTCCCTGATCTCGAAACAAAATCCGACGCTGGCCAGGACACGCTCCTTGATTCTCTCCAGGATCTCGACCCTGGTGAGGTCATCCCTGCCTGCAACCCCGACGATGGTTGCTTCGGTAACCCCTGCGTGGACAACAAGGACTGCCTCTCGGGCTGGTGCGTGGACCACCTCGGTGGGTCCGTGTGCACTGACACCTGCCAGGAGGACTGTCCCTCCGGCTGGAGCTGCAAACAGGCCGGAACCGACCCGGACGTTGTATGGGTCTGTATCTCCGACTTCCCGACTCTCTGCGCTCCCTGCGCTATCGGCGCCGACTGCGCCAGCAGCGTCGTGGGCACTCAGGCGCCTTGCGTTGAGTATGGGGACGAAGGCTCGTTCTGCGGCGGCGGATGCGGCCAAGACGACGACTGCCCCGCCGGCTTCGAGTGCAAGGGGATGACCGTGGTCTCCGGCGGGACCTTGCTCCAGTGCGTCTCCGAGACCGGGACCTGCTCGTGCACCGACAAGTCAATAGGGCTGGCCCTGGCCACGCCCTGCTCGACGGAGAGCGAGTTCGGGTTTTGCGAGGGGTTCCGGACTTGCACCGAATATGGCCTCTCCGCCTGCAACGCGGGCGATCCCATCGCTGAGATCTGCAACGGCCTAGACGACGAGTGTGACGGCCTGGTCGACGAAGACACGTGCGACGACGGCAACGCGTGCACGAATGACATCTGCAACGGCACGGACGGCTGCGAACACATTGCGTTGGACGATATCGAGTGCCCCGACGGAGACCTCTGCACGGTCAGCGACATCTGCAAACAGGGGATCTGCGTGGGTACCCCCATGGACTGCGATGACGACAACATCTGCACAGATGATGTCTGCGCCCCGGAGACCGGGAACTGCCTTTACGCGTACAACGCCCTCGACTGCGACGATGAAGACCCCTGCACTGTGGCGGACGAATGCCTGAACGGTGGCTGCGTGGGCGTTCCCATCGACTGTGATTGCGTAGTGGACTATGACTGCGGCCAGCTCGAGGACGGGGACCTTTGCAACGGGACCCTGTACTGCGACACCCTCATGAACCCCCACCTCTGCAAGGTGGATCTCGATACGCTCATAGTGTGCCCGGACTCTGAGGGCCCCGACGCGCCCTGCCTGGAGGCTGCCTGCGATCCCGAAACCGGCGCGTGCGGCTTCGCTGAGGCCAATGAGGAGGGGCCCTGTAACAACGATGACCTCTGCACCGTTACTGACTATTGCGAGAATGGCGAGTGCCTCGGCGGCTCTAACGTGAACTGCAACGACGGCAACGTCTGCACCGATGACTCCTGCCATCCCGACTCGGGCTGCGTCAACGAAGCCAACACCCTGCCCTGCAGCGACGGGAACGCATGTACCCTCGGCGACATCTGCGACGGCGGGAACTGCGTAGGCGACATGGTCATCGACTGCGATGATGGCAACCCATGCTCCGATGACTCCTGCGACCCGGACAGCGGCTGTGTCCACACGGACAACCTGGCGATCTGCAGTGACGGTAACGCATGCACCCTGGGGGATGAGTGCCTCGGTGGGAGCTGCCAGCCGGGCGGCGCATTGAACTGCAACGACGACAACGTATGCACCGACGATCACTGCGATCCCGCGCTTGGTTGTACCTATTCAGACAACAGCCAGCCCTGCAGTGACGTGAACGCGTGTACATTGAGCGACGTTTGCAGCGAGGGCATCTGTCAGGGAGGCAGCGCTGTCGACTGTAACGACGGGAGCGTCTGCACCGACGACTCCTGCAGCCCTCAACTCGGCTGCGTCAACACGGCCAACACCGCGCCCTGCAACGACAATAACGCATGCACCTTTGATGAGGCCTGCACAGCCGGCGTCTGTCAGCCGGGGACTCCGGTGGACTGCGAAGATGGGAACGTATGCACCACGGACTCCTGCACTCCCACCGAGGGCTGCGTGAACCTGGCGAACACCGCGCCCTGCAACGATGACGACACCTGCACCCTCGGGGACATCTGCGCTGACAGCGTCTGCGTTGGCGGGGCCACCCTGAATTGCGACGACGGCAACGTGTGCACCGACGACTCCTGTGACCCGGACACAGGCTGCGTCCACGAGAACAACACCACTACGTGCGATGACCAGAACACCTGCACCACCGGGGACGTCTGCGCCAATGGGACCTGCACGGGCGCAGGGTCCCTCGACTGTGACGACGCGAACCCCTGCACCAAGGACATCTGCCTCCCAGGCGGCGGCTGCGACCACGAGGACATCGCCGGCTCGTGCTCCGATGGGGATCCCTGCACCCTGAACGACTCCTGCCTAGCCGGGGAGTGCGTCCCCGGTGCGGCGCTGGATTGCGATGACGGCAACCCCTGCACCGACGATGCGTGTGACCAGGGCGGCTCCTGTGCCCACATGAATAACACCGCTGCGTGCGATGACGGGAACGCCTGCACCACCGGGGACGCGTGCTCGAACGGGAGCTGCGGCCATGCTGGGCTCCTTGATTGCGACGACGGCGACGTCTGCACCACAGGCTCCTGCGATCCTGCCTCAGGCTGTGTCTCCACCATCAACACCGCACCCTGTGACGACGCTAACGTCTGCACCATCGGGGACAGCTGCACGGATGGTGTGTGCGTTGGCGGCGTGCTCCTTCCCTGCGACGACGGAAACACCTGCACCGATGACTCCTGTGACGAGGACACGGGCTGCGTGTACACGCCGAATAATGAAGCGTGTAATGACGGGAACAAGTGCACAGACGGAGATAGCTGCGCCGGTGGAATCTGTTTGCCCGTCTCCGCTGTGAACTGCGACGACAGCGAAACCTGCACGACTGACTCCTGCAGCCCTGCATCGGGCTGCGTGAACACGAACAACACGAACCCCTGCACGGACAACGACCTCTGCACCACGGTCGACTTCTGCTCGGAAGGGGTGTGCGTGGGGTCGGGGGATCTGACCTGTGATGACGGCAACATCTGCACAGACGATTCCTGCGCTCCCGCCACGGGCTGCGTCTTTGCGGCCAACACCGAGCTCTGCAACGATGGGAACTCGTGTACGACCGGGGAGAGCTGTTCCGCCGGGTCCTGTAGCGGTGGCGCCCCGGTGACCTGTGACGACGACAACCAGTGCACGACCAATGCTTGCGATACCGACACGGGGTGCACCTACACTCCGGTTGGAGACGGAACGCCATGCAGCCAGAACGGCGGCACAGCCTGCTTGACCGGGTTCTGCGTTGGCTCGCCTGGCGGCAGCCAGACATTCACGTCTTCCGGCACCTTCACGACACCGGCGGGGGTCACCTCGGTGAGGATCGTCGTCGTCGGAGGTGGCGGTGGTGGTACGGGAAGCCACTGGGGCGCTGGAGGCTCGGGCTGGGTGCGTTATTCGACCTGCTCTGTAAGTGGAAACGTCTCCGTCACAGTGGGCTCCGGCGGTACCGGAGGAATCTGCTGCACCAATGCAGCGCCGGGAAGCAACGGCTCGGCTTCCACGTTCGGCTCCTGCCTCTCGGCCAATGGCGGTGACGGCGGCTACGCGATGGGGAGCCCGTACGGTGTGGGTGGCTATGGCGGAAGCGGTGGCGGTGGCGGAGGTAACGCAGGCTGTGGCGGCGCTGGTGGTTCCGGTGGTTCAAATGGAGCCAGTGGATGCACCTACGCAGGCGGGGTGGGAGGACACTTCGACAGCCTCGCATCCATCACTGAGGACATCTTGACCGCGGGTGCCGGTGGCGCACCAGGCACCTCCTCACACGCGGGTGGCGGCGGTGCCGGCGGGCTTCTCATCAATAGTGGGGGACCCAACGCCGGAAATGGCGGCGCCTCGTGGAGCGGTAAGGGTGGCAAAGGCTATGGCGCCGGAGGCGGTTCCGGAGGGTACAACGGCGCGCGCCCCACCGGTGGAGCAGGAGCCGCCGGAGTCGTCTACATTGAGTGGTAGTCCGGGACAGAAGATGACTATGGAAGGGGAGGCATCCAGCACCCGTCAATCGGCTCGAATACGCACTGCAAGTCGACGCATTTGTCCTGTGTGCAAGGATCGCAGTCCCAGCACTCCTCGTTCGAGTGGCAGCACTGAAAATCCAATTCGGGGTTCGGCGAGATGTTGAAGCAGCAGTCAATGCCGAATCCAAAGATACATAAATCCAAGGTGCAGGGGTCATCGTCAATACAATCCGAATCGACGAAGCAGCAGCAGACCTTCGCTGCGTGGTAGCAGGTCTCCCCCGTGCCGACCGGGTTGTTTGGCTGGGATTGTGACTTGGGAGTCGGGGCTGGAAAGCCCCTCCCACAGGGTTGGCAGTGAAGGTGACTTCGACTGTGTGAAGGTGAAGTCAGCTGACGCCGATTCCTATCCGCAGATTCCATTGGGATCGAGTGTGATCATGACCCCGGGTCGTAGCTCGGAAGTTGGAGCATTTCATGCAATGGACATGGGAACGAACTTGGTCTACGTTACTCCAAACTGAACAGGAGGTGGCTCATGAAGTATCTCATCGTGTTTCTCATGGTACTCGGCTTCGCGACCGTGGCTCAGGCCGGCGCGCCCAAGGTAGGGGACAAGGTCTGGGCGCAGTGGAAGCCCAACGCCTGGTACCACGGAAAGGTGGACAAGGCCTGTGACTGGGGGCTTCACGTCCAGTTCGACGACGGGGACAAGGGTTGTTTCCACTCGGATCTCATAGCGGTGGACAAGCCCATGCCCGCGGCCGATGTCAAGCCCGGCGCTCGGGTGCTCGCCCTGTGGTCCAACAAACTCTATCCTGCGACGGTTACCGGTAAACCCGCCGGCGACAAGGTCAAGGTCTTCTTCGACGATCGGACGGACACCACCGCCCCCTTAAAGGGCATCATCGCCCGATAAATCCACATTTCTCTCCAGAAGTCGTCAGTCCCTGGCGGCCAGGTACGTCCGCTCGATGAGATCGCAGAGGCCTTCGAAGTCGTTGATGTCGAAGGTTGGGACGCCGAGATCCAGGTCGAGGTCAGTGGCCAGGGCGATCATCTCGTCGACCGCGCAGACCGGCTCGGAGGAGCGGGCTGCACGGACGACCTCGATCTTTGGTTTCGCTGCGGTCTTGTAGCCCTCCGTGAGGACGATATCCGCGTCGTCACCGAGCAACGCGACGAGCTGATCCAGGTTCAACTCCGCGTCGACCCGGTGGACCATGGCGAACTTGGCCGGGGATGAGATCAAGGTTGCGTGGGCGCCGGCCTGGAAATGGCGCCAGGTGTCCTTTCCCTCGTGATCGATGTCAAAGGAATGTGCGTCGTGCTTGATCGTGACCACGCGGTGGCCGCGACGGGTCAGCTCGCCGATGAGCTTCTCCAGCAGGGTGGTCTTCCCGCTGTTCGATTTTCCGACCACAGAGACGACTGGGATCATGGAGGCCCTCCTGGTCTATAGGGGTACGTCTTCCGGGTAGATGACCTGTACCACACCTGTGTCGCCCGCGGCGACCTTGTCGGTGTCTTCGGGGAGCACCAGGAGCCCGTGGGCCCGGGTCATCGCCCGCAGCGCGCCGGAGCCCTGTGTCCCGGCAGGGCGTGCGACGAGGCGACCGTCCTCTCGGGACAGCACCACGCTGACGAAGTAGCGGAGCCCTGGACGCTTCCTGAGATCCTCGCCGATGGTGACCTCGACCAGTTGGCGCTCGGTGACCGGACGCCCCGACATCTCGAGGATCGCCGGGCGGACATACTGCTCGAAGCTGGTCATCGCCGCTGTCGGGTTGCCAGGTAGGCCGAAGAGTGGAGTCTCCCCGATGATCCCGAAAGCCATCGGCTTCCCCGGGCGCTGCTTCACCTTCCAGAAGAGCATCTGCCCGAGGTCGTCGAGGATCGTCTTCACCAGATCATAGTCGCCCACGGAGACACCGCCACTGGTGACGATGGCGTCCGCAGTGCAGGCACGGGCGATCACTGCCCTGAGGTCTTCCTCGGTGTCTCGCGCTATCGGCTCGATGCGTGGCACGGCGCCGCATTCGAGCACCTGAGTGGCGAGGGAGTAGGCATTGCTGTTGCGGATCTTCCCCGGCTGAAGTGGTTCACTTACATCGATGAGCTCGTCACCGGTGGAGATCACCGCAATCACGGGCCTCGGGATCACCCGGATCTCCGGACGACCGAGGTTGGCGAGCATGCCGATGGCGCCGGCTCGGAGACGCATGCCCCTGGGCAGTATCTCGTCACCCACGGCCACGTCTTCACCGGCTCTGCGTATGTTCTGTCCGTCCCAGGCGGCCGCGAAGACTCGGACGATCCCGTCGCTTGAATCTGTCTCCTCGACCTTGACCACCGAGTCAGCGCCCTCGGGCACCGGGGCGCCGGTCATGATTCGGATCGCCTCGCCTGGTCCCACCTCGTGGGTGGCGACCTGGCCCGCGGGCAGATCCTCAAGGACCCGGAGCGTTACCGGTCGGTCCCGAGAGGCATCGGAGATATCGTTGTGCCGTAGTGCGTAGCCATCCATGGCCGAGTTATCGAAGAGTGGGAAGGGCTCGCCCGCGATGACGTCCTCTGCGAGGACACACCCCCACGCATCCATCAGCGGGACGGTCCGCGCCGGGAGGGTGTCGACCTGACCAAGGATCAAGGTCTTCACGTCATCGACGCCGATCCCTACTTTCGGCTCACCTTTATCACTCATCGGGTATCACTCGTGCCCGGTGGAGAACTCAAGAATGCGTGGGCCTCCTCTTGGCCTGAGGCAGGGCCCGCTGGACCCGATCGACCAGGATTCCAATAACGAACGCCAACGCCAGATTCGACGTTACCAGACCGACGGTCCCGATCGCCAGGGCCAGGGTCAACTTCCATCGGTAATGGAGCATGTCCTTCATCAGGCCGATGTGCTGGAGGCCGATGTAAGCCATGAGTACACCGATGGTGACCGGCGGGATCGCCAGGAAGAGTGTGTGTGTGGAGCCGCCGAAGATCAGGGCCAGCAAGATGAGGCCGATACCCAGCATCACGGGAGCTGCGCCGCTGCGTGCGCCGAGCCGATAATGCGCAGTGAGGCCGCCCGATCCGTGACACATGGGCATGCTCCCCACGAAGGCGGCAAACCAGTTGCCCACGGCCAGGGTTGTTGAGAGACGGGTGGACGTGACGTGGTTTCCCTTGTCGCCGAAGTAGGTCTTTGCGCAGTCTTCGGTGGCGACGATAGCGTTTCCGAGGGTCAACGGGATCTGAGGCACCGCCAGGACCGTGATGCCCAGGACCCAGTTGGACCAGGACGGGAACACGGCCTGAGGCGTCTGGGGTCCGAAGCTCAAGTCGGGCAGGACGGCCCAGCCGCCGAATACAAGAACCACGAGACCGGACGCGAAGAGGATCAAAAGGACCGACGGGAAGGTCCTCCATTTCTGGCCGAGGAGCAAGAACCCCCCAACACAGATCGCAAGGACGATCGCAACCACGCCTGGGAGAGCAATGCTCCCGGCAGAGAAGGTCGGCTGGAGACCGAGCAGGAATCCCTTCTTGAGGAGGATCAGCCCGACCCCGAGCTGGATGCCGCGAACGATCGGACGCGTGAAGAGGCTCGAGAGCTTCCCGGC
>CAZNWW010000003.1:0-2783 GCA_964576155.1 uncultured Myxococcales bacterium
TGCCTCCTGCGAAGGACATCTGGAAGGGGAAGATGTAGCCCGAGCCGCCCGAGGTCAGGACTCCGTCCTCCACCACGGTGTTGTCGAAGGTGATCTGGACGTTGCAGAGGGGGTCGAAGTTGAGATTCCCCGCCTGGTAGATGCAGACGTCCTGCATGAAGTCGCAGTTGGGATTCACGGGCGAGAGGAACGAGTAGTACAGCTTCATCGTGAACGGCGTCCCGTCCCAGCTGGGCTCGACGAACTCCACGGTGAAGAGGAGGGTGTTGTCCGGGGAGACGAGGTTCTGCTCGATGGTGTCGTTGATGAACTCCCCGGCGAAGGAGAGCGCGTTGTCGAGGCCGTTCTCGCAGCTCCCCGAGGGGGCGCAGGTCTTCAAGTCCCCGTCCACGTTGAGGGCCTCTCCCTCCCAGCCGCCGGAGCCCACCGCCATCTTGACGAGTTTCTGCACGTGCTCCGAGAAGTTGACGTCGCACGCAGGGCAGGTGTGGGCCTCCTGCTCTTCGCCGATGCAGGTGCCCCAGTGGCAGGCGTCGTCCTGGGTGCAGGTGGCGCCGTCATCGCAGGTTTCATCGTTGAAGGAGTAGACGCAGCCGAAGACCTGGTGGCAGATCTCGTCCGTGCAGGCGTTGTCGTCGTCACAGGGCAGGGGATCGGGGTCCGAGACACAGTCCCCGTCCTCGCAGTGGTCGTTCAGGGTGCAGACATTGAGGTCCGAGCAGATCAGGCTGTCGTCGGGGACGCTTTTACAACCCCCCGCGTCGGGATCGCAGAGATCCTCGGTGCAGGGATTGTCGTCCTTGCAGTCACCGTGGTTCGCCTCGTGGGAGCAGCCCTCCAACGGGTCGCAGGTGTCGGTGGTGCACAGGATGCCGTCCGCGCAGGAGGGCGGGGTGCCCGCGAAGCAGACCCCGGTGTCGCAGGTGTCATTCTCGGTGCAGGGATTCCCGTCTTCACATGGCTCGCCGTACTCGACGTGGCTCCAGCTCTCCGAAGACGTGCCCATGGCGCAGACTTCGCAGTCGTTCTCCGGGTTGATCTTTCCATCCTCGTAGCAGATGCCCTCGATCAGGCAGGCCCCTGGGCAGCTGATCGAGAGGTCTTCCTCGGCGCCGAGGTCGCTGTCGATGCAGGCCGTATCCGCCGTGGCATCCGCCAGCGTGTCCTGGCCGGCTTCGGGGTTATCCCCTCCGCCGCCGGCGCAGGCGGCGAAGGGCGATGACATGATGATAGTGAGGATTACGATGCTTCGGCGGATGTTCATTCAGTCCCTCCCGGGGTGGCACCTGTACGGAATTATCGGGGGATCGGCGGGTCGAGTCAAACAGCGTCCAAGGCTGCAAGCACCGCCTCGGCCATCCAGGCGTGGCCTTTCTCCGAGGGGTGGACCCCGTCCGCGAGGTACCCGCCGGGGTGATCCTGGCGGAAGAATTCGCCCATAGGGGCGAGGCCGACCCCCAGGGCCTCCGCAGCGTCCACGGCGGCGCGGCGGAACGGCTCGACCTGTGCGTCATCCGCGGCCCAGGCCAGGGGCGGGGGCGGCACCACGAGCACCTCGCCGTCCGGGCGGGCGGTCCTGAACGTGGCGATCAGGGACTCCAGATCTCGCCGGAAGGCGCTGTGGCGGATCCCGATGAACGCATCGTTGATGCCGAACTGGATCAGGGCCAGGTCCGGGCCCTCGTCATGGAGGAGGTGTCGAAGCCGGGCACGTCCCCCGGCCGCGGTGTCCCCGCAGGAGCCATGGTTGTCGACGATCGGAGGCGCCTCCGGCCTCCGCTGGGTCAGCATGTCCCCCAGGATGTGCAGGTAGCCCTGGGGTACCATGTACCCGAAAGTCAGCGAGTCACCGAGGCCCAGAATCGTGGGTCGATCGCCTCGCTCCAGTCGTTCGATGAAGCGCACCATGGGGGCAGGATGCCATGCCCCGAGGCCGGGGACAAGGGCGCGGATTTGGTCAGGGATTGGTGCCGGTGTATCATTGACCGGACGAATGGACTCTGCACCCGATCGGAGGAGCAATGATGATGACGACGGAGCGGCTGCGCAGCCAACTCGGCATGGGGACCATCGGGATCCTGTTGACCGCGGTGGTGATCGCCGTGGCGGGGTTCTGCCTGGTCGTGGCGGGCGGCGCCTACCTGGACGTGTCGGGCTTCCAGAAGGACCTCAAGGAGAACATCTCCGAGATGCAGTACACCTGCCTCAACGCGGACTGTGAAGACCTGTTCCTGGAGGAGGTGGAGGAGCTCCGCGTCCTCAAGAGTCGCGAGGTGGACATCGACTGGGACAACATGGACTGGCTCGGCGCGGACAACGCCCTCGTGGTGAAGGGCTGGAAGATCGTGGATTTCAAGGTCTGGAAGTACTACCACTACTTCACCTTCGCGGTTCCGACCCACCAGTAGGCCCCTCCCCCGCCTCTCGCTCGGCCAACTCCTTCTTCAAGAGGCCCCCCCTCGGCACCGACACCTCCACCCACTGCTGACGCAGGCTGTCTTGGTCCGCGGCTTCGAGATCTCCGCCGGGGCCCAGCGCGTCCACCCGGGCACAGACAGCGTGGTACAGGCTGATCCCCGTGGCCACGGACACGTTGAAGCTCTGGGTGAAGCCACGCATGGGGATCACGAAGGCCCCGTCACAGAGGCCCTGGAACTTCTCCGTGACCCCCTCGTGCTCGTTCCCGAGCACCAGCGCCACCCGGCCGGTGAAGTCCAGCGCGTCGATGGGCACGGCATCCGGGGTCAGCGCGGCCGCATACAGCTTGTAGCCGCGGCCCTTGA
>CAZNWW010000003.1:2793-14855 GCA_964576155.1 uncultured Myxococcales bacterium
CCCCGGGGTTCTGTGAAAGTGGATGTCCAGCCACTTGTCACAGCTCTGGCAGATCTTCTTATGGGGCTTGTAGTCCGCCTGCGCTACGACGTGGATCTCCTGGAGGCCCAGACACTCGGCCGAGCGTATGCACGCGGCCACGTTGTGGGGGTCGTGGACTCCGTCGAGGACCAGGACCAGGTTGCGTGTTCGCCGTGACAGGACGTCGTCTATGCGCGCCCGTCTCTTCTCAGTAATATAGTTGTTAAGATTCAAACGATTTGAAGTCCTCCCGATTCGGGTCTAAATTACGGCTGTGCCGTCCGGGTCGTGACGGCCACCGTTGGAATCGCATACTGGGTAGGCGGACCATGACGAGAAGTCAAGAGCTGATCGCATCCTTGAAGGAGTCACCCCGCGACGAGGGCAAGCTCGAAGCCCTTGTTCGCTGGTTCTCCCGGAAGGGAGAGTGGGATGCGCTTTATGAGTCTCTGACCGAGCTGGTGGGCGCCAGTGAGGAGATCGATCTCATCGAGTGGTACCGGGCGCACTTGGCCAAGGTGATTCAGCGCCACATCGACTCGGTGCAGGATCCGACCATGGGGGGAGCGCTTCGTCTCCGCCTGGCCAACCTCCTCTCGGAGCACCTGGGACAGCGCGAGGAGGCGGTGATCCTCATTGCGGAGGCCTTCGAGCGCTACCCGAGCCCTCGGGTCCTGGATCGAGCCATGACCATGCTCGAGCAGCTCGGTGAGCTGCGCTTCGCGGCCCGCCTGCTGCAAGCCAAGGCCGAGGACGAGGACGAGCCCGACCGGGCCGCTGACATCTGGCTGCGCCTCGCCTATGCGCTGCGGACCCTGGGCGAGCTCGCTCGGGCCCTGGACGCGTTCCAGCGGGCCGCATCCTATGACAACGCCCCGGGAAAGACCGCGGTCAAGGAGGTCGAGCGGGTAGAAGTCATCGTGGCCCGTGCCGGGGAAGCCCTCGACGCCGCGCGGGAGGAGGGCGCCAACGATCCCGAATCCAAGGTACGCCTGGGTCGCATGATCCTCTCCCTGGAGCCCGGCAGCGTGGAGGGAGGCGATCTGCTCCTCGAGGCCTTCCTCGCCGAGCCGGCGCGAAGTGATCTGGTCCCCTATCTCCTCGACGCATTGTCAGAGGCGAGCCGCTGGGACGACCTCCTGGAGGTTCTCCGGTCCCGGTCCGACGCGGCGGATGGCGACGCGGAGCGGGCCGAACTCCTGGTGGAGCGGTTCCGAATCCGTCTCCTGCACCTGAACGACCACGAAGGGGCCGAGGGGCTCCTTGACCAGATCCACCAGATAGCGCCCGGTGTACGCCACGTGGTGCGCGCGGTGGCCGAGGCCTGGGCCGAGCTCGAGGCCTGGGAAAAAATCTTCGAGCTGTACGAGCGCGCCAGAAAGCAGTCCGCCCGGCGGGAAGAGGAGCGGTATTTCCTCGAGGCCGAGGCGGTGCTGGTCTGGCAGCGCATCGAAGATCGGGTCCGGGCGGAGAAGCTCTTCCGCCGGATCCGCTCCATCGATCCGAAGAACAGCACCTGCCTCCGCTTCTACGAGGAGTACTACGAAGAGGAGGAGGACTGGCGCAAGCTATTCACCACCCTCTCCACCAGGCAGTCCCTCTCCCCCGATTCGGAGAAGCGGGCGATCCTGCTGCGCATGGCCGAGCTCGCTGATGAGAGGATCGGCTCCCCGGACCGGGCCATCGACGCGCTCAAGAAGATCTTGATGATCGAGCCGACCAACGACGAGGCAGCGGAGCGCCTCCAGACCCTCTACCAGCGCGAGGGCAAGTGGCACGCGCTGGTGGACTTCCTGGACGGACAGGTCGGCAAGATCGACGACGAGAGGGTGGCGGACAAGGCGGCCCTGCTCTGGCGGATCCACGGAATCTACAGCGCGCCGGACAAGCAGCCCATCCCCGAGATGGAGCTGTCCACCTTGAAGCGCATCGTCCAGGCCAACCCCGGCGACGTGAAGGCCTTGGGCCTCCTCGCCGAGCGCTACCGGGACTCCCGTCGCTGGAGCGCGCTGGCCGAGTCCCTCCAGGGCCTCGCCGATCACATGGAGGACCTCGAGGAGAAGCGAGCCCTCCTGGGCGAGCTGGCGGAGCTCTACTCGGGCCGACTGCGCAACCAGCGCAAGGCCACCAGTGCCCTCGAGGCGATCCTGGAGCTGGATCCCCAGGATGGGGAGGCCCTCGGCACCCTGGCCGGGATCTATCGCAGCCGGGGCATGACGGAGAAGCTCTACGGGATCCTCCAGGCGCGGCTCAAGGCAGCGCGCGGCGGGACCCGGAAGGAGTTCCTTGAGGAGCTGGCCCACATTGCGCTGGATCGCCTGAAGCGCCCCGAGGAGGGTGTGGAGTACCTGGAGAAGCACGTCGCCATCGACCCCAAGGCCGAGGCGATCTGGACCCGGCTGCAGCAGGTGTACGCCCAGCTGGGTCGTTGGGAGATCCTCGCAGACCTCCTGGAGAAACGCCTGGAGGAGACCGAGCGCAAGCAGGACCGCATCAGCCTCATGGAGAGCCTCGGAGAGATCCTCCTGGACCACCTGGAGGACGCACCCCGAGCGAGGATCGTGTACAAGGAGCTCCTGGAGCTGAACCCCCGCTCCCGGGCGGGGCGGGAGAATCTGCGCCGGCTCTTCGTGTTGGAGCGGGACTGGGACGCGCTGCGGGAGCTCTTCGCGGAGGGCGCCGAGTGGATCGCCTACCTCCAGTTCCTCGAGGAGAGCTGGCGGCGCGCAGAGGCCCCGGAGCTGATCCGTGACGTGGGCTGGGAGCTCACTCGCGGGGCCGAGGACCTCCTGAAGGACGACGAGCGGGGCCTCGGCTACCTGGCGGAGATGCTCGAACGGATCCCCGAGGATCTCGACGTGGCCCGCGGGCTCCTGGAGCGGGACGACCGCTGCCCCGACGAGACCCGAGCCGCCGCGCTGGCGGTCCTCGCGGACGCCGGAGAGGGCGACGACGCCGAGGCCGCGACCGCGGACCTCGCCGACCTCCTGGAGGACATGGGTGAGGCCCAGGGGGCCCACACCCGGACCCTCTCCCTCCTGGCCACCCGCCTCGGGCGGGGGGAGACCGATCTTCTTGACCTGGCGGTAGACCGGGCCGACGCGGCTGACGCCCTCACAGAGCTCCTCGATATGGTCGAGGGCCTCCTCGGCGAGTTGGAGGATCGGGGCGTGGCCGAGGCGGTCACGGTGCGTCTGGCATCGGTGTACAGGGAGCGCCTGCGTGACCTGGAGGGCGCCACCCGTCTCCTCACCGCGGCGTTGGACGAGGACCCGGGGGCCTTCCCGATCCTGGAGGCCCTGGAGCGGACCTACATGGCCGCGGGGAACATGGAATCCCTTGACGAGATCCTCGGCCTCCTGGTCGACGCGGCTCCCACTGCGGAGGTCAGGCGGGCGAAGCTCCTCACCCGGGCCCGACTCCACGAGGACGTCCTGGCGGATCCGGCGCGCGCATACGAAGACTACCGCCAGCTCGTCGAGCTGGACGCAGCGGATCTGGAAGGCTACCAGGGCATGATCCGCGCCCTGGAGCAGCAGGGAGACACCGCGGGCCTCGTCGGGGTCCTGGAGGAGCTCCTCGGCGTGGTCGAGGACGCGGCCGAGCGCCGCAATATCGCACTGCGCGTTGCGCGCCTCACCTGGGGGGAGCTCGGGGACGGGGTCGCGGCTGCGGACTGGTGCCGACGGCTCCTGGACACCACTCCGGGGGACGACGACGCGATCAGTCTGGCCCGGGAAATCTTCGACGCAGGGGAGGCCGCAGAGCAGCTCATTCCCCTGCTGCGCGTTCGCTACCAGGAGACCGGAGAATGGGCGGATCTGGTGGACGTGCTCACCGCAGAGGTGGGTCTCACCGACGACCCCGAAGACCGCTATACGCTCCTCCTGGAGACAGCAGACCTCCTCGAGGAGCGCCTGGAGCGCTTCGACGAGGCTTACGAGGCATGCCTGCGCGCCCTCGGGATCCGCGCTGACGAGGCCGGATTCAGGGAGCGGACCGAGGCCCTGGCCGAACGGGCGGACGCGCTGGCCGGCTTCGCAGAGCTCCTGGCGGGCTACGCGGGAATCGAGGGCCACGATGCCCCCCTCGAGGTCCCCCTCGAGGACGACGCGGCCCGGGCGATCTGCGGACGCCTGACGACCCTCGCCGAGGAGAAGCTCGGCGATGATGCCCTCGCTGTCACCGCGCTCCAACGGAGCCTCGAGGTGGATCCGGATCAGGGGGAGGTCATGGATCGGCTGGCCCCGCTCCTGCGCCGGTCCTCAAAGTGGGAGGAGCTCCTTGAGCTCCTGAAGGAGAAGGAGAAGCTCGTCTTCGAGGAGGCCGAGCGCAAGGCCTGTCACCTCGAGCTTGCAGACCTGCTCACGGAGCAGCTCGATGACGAGGCCGGCGCGATCGAATGGCTCGAGGCGGCCCTGATCATCGATGAAGAGGATCGGGACGTGTCCGATCGCCTCGAGGCGGCCTATACCAACCATGAACGCTGGACTGACCTGGTCTCCCTCCTGCGCAGCCGTCTGGGCTATCTGGAGGGCGACGATCGCCACGCGGTTGCCTTCCAGCTCGCCCTGATCCTCAAGGATCAGGCCGGGGATCTCGGGGGCGCGGTGGAGATCCTGCAGGGACTCCTGGAGGTGGATGGCGGTGACCGTGACGCAGTGGTAGAGGCC
Organism: uncultured Myxococcales bacterium; assembly: GCA_964576155.1. Classification (GTDB taxonomy): domain Bacteria; phylum Myxococcota_A; class UBA9042; order CAIXZC01; family CAIXZC01; genus CAZNWW01. The sequence continues at coordinate 7,488 of CAZNWW010000003.1, forward strand.
CTGGAGGGGATCCTCCTGGTCACCACGGCCGAAGAGTACGAGACCGTGGGCTCTCGGGTCGCCAACCTCATCACCCCGATCCTGGAAGAAGCTGAAGAGTGGGAGCGCCTGTTACGGGTGATCGAGGCCCACGCCCGGGTGACCGAGGACCCTGCGGACGCAGCCCGGCTCTGGATGTCCCTCGCTGCGGCGCGGGAGGATCGCCTGGACGATCCCGACGGCGCGTTCGAGGCGACCGCTGAGGCGGTGCGGCTCGACGCCGAGAATCGGGATGTGGTGGAGGCCCTGCAGCGCCGCGCCGTGGCCACCGGCCACGAGGACCAGCTCGTAGCGTTGCTGCGGGAGGCCGTCGGGGACGTGGACGGCGCACAGAGCCTCTGGGCCCTCGGGGTCCTCACGGACACCCTCCAGGCCCGTGGTGAGGAGCCTCAGACCGTCGCTGAGCTCCTGGAGCGCCTCGTGGAGCTGGAGCCCCGCTCCATCGGCTACCATCGGCGCCTCGCGGACACCTACGAGACCCTCGACCGTCCCGATGACCGGATTCGGATCCTGGAGGCCATGGTCGGGAACATGGACGATCCCGATGAGCAGGCGGACGTGCTGGTCCTCCTCGGCGAGCTGCTCATAGCGCAGGAGCGCCCCGCGGACGCGGTGGACGTGCTGCGCCGGGTAACGACTCGGGTGAGCGCTCTCTCAACGGACAGGGACAAGCACGCGTTCACCATGATCGAGGGTCTCCTCGAGGACGAGGAGAACTGGTTTGATCTGGAGGAACTCCTTCAGCGCAAGGCCGAGATTGCGGAGGAGGACCCGGAGAAGATCGCTGCCCTGTACCGGGCCGCCATGCTCCAGGAGGAGCACCTCGACAACCCCGACGCGGCCATAGAGTACTACCAGCTGATCCGTGAGTTGGATTTCCTGGAGGACGACGCGTCGGACAACCTGGAGCGTCTGCTCCAGGCCACGGGTCGATTCGAGGACCTGGCGGAGCTGTACCGGAGCCGCCTCGAGGTCAACGACGAGTGGGTTCGTAACCGGGAGTACCTGCACCGCCTCGCGGTGATCCTGGTGGATCACCTCGGGCAGCCCGAGGACGGCCTGGGCCAGGTGTCCCGCCTCCTGGAGCGGGAGCCGGAGCACGCGGGGGCCGTGGTTATCCTTCGACGGCTGGTGGAGGATCACCCTGGGGTGGCCTACCAGGCTACCGTCCTCCTGGAGACCCACCACGAGCAGGTGGAGGACTGGCAGAGCCTGGCCGAGGTCTACAGTACCCAGATAGATCGCTATCCGGACGAGATCTCGGTGGTGGAGAAGTATCGAGCTTTGGCGGAGCTGTACGAGGTGCGCCTGGAGGACGTGGATGGCGCGTTCATGTACATGAGCCAGGCCTTCCGTCTGGAGCCTGCCGGCGAGGCGATCCACGATCGCCTCCTGGGCTACGCGGAGACGCGGGGGGCCTGGGACGAGCTCTTCGACATCTACCTGGACGTCCTCGTGGAGCTGGACAGCCCCTCGGACCGGAACAACCTACGACGCAAGATGGCCCGACTCTTCCACGACACCCTCGAGGACCTCGAGCGGGCCGAGATGCTGTACCGGGACATCCTCGACGACGATCCCAAGGACACCTTCGCCCACGAGCGCCTGACAGACCTCTACAAGGCCGGCGAGGAGTGGGAGAAGCTGGTGGACGTCCTGCGGCAGGCGGAGAACGTGGCCGAGGGCAAGAGCGCCCGGATCCGTCTCCTCTTCGATATCTCCAGCATCTGCAGCGAGCATCTGGCCGCCAGCGGCGAGGCCCTGGACGCGCTGGAGTCGGTGCTCTCCTTAGACCCGAAGCAATGGGATGCGTACCGGGCCATCGAATCGATCCACTTCTCCGAGGGCGACACCGAGGGTGCGATTGCGGTGATCCGCCGTGAGCTGGAGGTGACCGAAGGCGCGAAGAGCCGCGGCGCAGTCCGCCTCCGCCTGGCGCAGCTCCTGGCTCTGGAGGCCGGGAACGTGGCCGGTGCGTTGGATCAGATGGAGGAGGCTCGCGCGGAGAACGCGGTTGCCGACGGGGCCCTCGAGTTCCTGGACGAGCTGCGGGGTCAGCTCGAGATGGTCAATGAACGCTACGTGGAGCTGGTCACTGCGCTGCATCGGGAGGCCGGCGACCTGGATCAGATCATCGGCGTCTACCAATGGGCCGCGGGGATGGCTGATGAGCCCGACGCCTGCCTGGGTTGGTTCGAGCGGATCTACCAGGTCCGCACCGATGACCAGGACAACGATCAGGGTGCCTACGCGGTGACCAAGATCATGGTCCAGATGGACCCGGATCGTGCCGACCTGCGGGACCGCCTCTTCTTCCACGCAGAGGCGGCGAAAGAAGAACAGGATCTGGCCGATTACCTGGATAGTCTGGTGGGCCGCGACGACATCGACGACACCCTCCGGGGTCGCCTGCACGGCGACTTGGCGAAGCTCCTGCAAGAGCGCTTGGAGCGTCCTGAGGATGCGGCGACCCACTGGGAGGCCCTGCGGGGCGAGTCCGCAGGCGACGTCGCGGCGGAGGCCCGGACGGCCCTGGTGGGTCTGTACCGAGAGATGGAGGACTGGGGATCCTATGCGGAGGTCTTGCGGGAGGATGCAGAGCACCGGCTGGACGAGCCTGCCGTGGCCCGGGAGGCCCTCCTCGAGGCGGCGCGGGTCTTGACCGATCCCCTCGAACGCGTCGAGGACGCGGTCGAGGTGTACCGTCAGCTCGTGGATCTGGTCCCCGACGACGAGGAGGTCCTGGATCGCTACGAAGAGCTGCTCCTGCGCCTCGAGTCCACGGAGGATCTCGAGGGTCTGCTGCGGCACCGGACCGATGTGGCCGAGACCTCCGAGGTTCGCGCAGAGATCCGCCTCCGCCTGTCCGGCGTGCTCCTGGAGAGCGAGGAGCGGCTCGGGGAGGGAGTGGTCGAACTGCAAGGCATCCTCTCCGAGCAGCCGGGGCACGAAGGCGCCATGGCCCAGCTCGAGGTCCTCCTCGGGATCGAATCCCTGGAAGAGGATCTCCTGCGGGAGGTGGGGCGGACCCTCCTGGAGCAGCTGCCCGAGGACGTGGAGACCTCGAGGATCACCCGGGTGCTGGCCGTGCTCCTCCAGGTGGCCGAGGGGCCCGACGAGGAGCTCGAACTCCATCGTCGTTTCGCTGTTGCCCTGCAGGACGCAGGGGAGCGCGACGGCGCCCTGTATCATTGGGGCCGGGTCCTGGTCCTGGATCCTGGCGGCGAGGAGACCGCAGAGACCGTGGAGTCCCTGGCCACGGAGCTGGAAGACTGGCAGGGCCTCAGGGACACATATCGAGAGGCGGCGGAGGCCGCCGGGGATTCCCTGCTCGAGGTGCGCTACGTCCTCAAGGCTGCGGAGCTGACCGAGATCCAGCTCGAGGAGCCCGACGAGGCGGCGACCCTGTACCGCCGGGTCCTGGACCTGGACTCCCTTGCCCTGGGCGCGCTGGACGCGCTGGAGCGCTACCACCGGGGTCGGGACGAGTCCGCGGAGCTGGCAGAGATCCTGGAGAATAAGGCCGCGGCAGTGGACGGCCCGGATCGGGCCGTGGTCGGCATGGAGCTGGCCGGGCTGTATATTGAACACCTGGACCGGAACGACCGGGCCGTGGAGTGGTATCGGGATCTCTTGAACCAGCCCGACGTGGGCGAGGACGCCTTCGAGCGTCTCTCGTCGATCCACCAGGAGGCGCAGGACTGGGAAGCGCTCCACGATCTCCTCATGGACCGCCTCGCCGGCGTGGACGACCCCGAAGCGCGCAAGGGCCTCCTGGCCCGGACCGCGGCGGTGGAGGAGCAGTTCCTCGAGGCCTGGGACGATGCGGTGGCCCGCTACCGTGAGATCCTGGATCTGGACACCGACAGCCTCTTCGCCTGGAACGGCCTGCGGCGTTGCTACCGCCGCCTGGAGCTTCACGCGGACCACGCCGAGGTGAACGAGCAGCTCATGGATCTGGTGGACGAAGGCGAGCGCCTCGACCTCCGCCGAGAGCTGGCCGAGCTCTACCTGGGTGTGCTGGATGATCCTGCCAAGGGGTTGGACATGATCCGCGCGGTGTTGGACACGGATCCCGAGGACGGCGGCGTCCGCGGTCTGGCCGAAGAGCTCCTCGGTCGTGGCGGTCAGCACGGCTTCGAGGCTGCGGGGATCCTCGAGCCTTTCGCTGAGCACGACGAGAACTGGTCCGGGCTCACGGATCTCCTCACCACCCGTTTCGAGCATCTGGAAGGACCCGCAGAGCGGGCCGCAACTGCGCGCAAGATCGCCGGGGTCCATGCAGAGCACATCGATGACCAGGATGAGGCGATCCTCTGGTACGGACGGGCCCTGGACGAGGTCCCCGATGATGGGGATGCCTTCGAGTCCCTGGAGCATTTGTTGGACGCGGGGACTCGTTACGAGGATCTGGCGGATCTCTACGAGCGTCGCATCGGCCTGACCGATGACCCCGCTCTCCGCGGGTCCCTGCTGCTCAAGCTGGGATTCCTGCGGGAGGCCAGGCTGGACGACAAGGCGAGCGCGCTGGACGCGTACCGCGAGATCCTGGCAACGGACCCGACCCACGAGGCTGCGATGACCCGGATCGACGCTATGCTCGACGACCCGGTTTATGGGTACGGGGCAGCGGAGATCCTGGAGCCCATCTATCGGGAGGAGCCCTACAAGGATCGCCTGCCTCGCCTCCTGTTGGCCAAGCTCGGTGAGGTCGAGGGGGGCTTCGAGCGGGCCCAGGTTCTCACCGAGGCGGCCCGATCGAAGATGGCCGCGGATGGAGACCGGGGGGAGGCCTTCGATCTCATGATCAGGGCCATCGGCGAGGGGAGCTTCGACCCCGAGACCCTGCTGACCCCTGCGGGGCAGCTGGCAGAGGAGCTGGACCGCTGGCTGGACCTCACCGACGCGCTGGACAAGGCAGCGGAGGCCACCGAAGACGATGACATGCAGGCGGATCTCCTGCGCAGGCTGGCGCTTATCCTCGACCAGAAGGTGGGCAGCCCCAACCGGGCCGAGGTCAAGCTCAGGGCTCTCCTGGACATCGACCCCGACGACGGCTTCGCGCTGACCCAGCTCGCCCGCATCGTGGAGGAGTCGGGGAAGAACAGCGAGGAACTCCTCGTGCTGCTGGATCGGATAGCGGACGTGGCCGAGTCCGCCGCAGCGCGGCGGGACGCGCTCCTGCGCCTGGCCGACAACGCCGCGGCAGGGGAGTTCGTCGAGCAGGAGCTGGACGCGCTCCGGCGGATCCTGGACCAGGAGCCCGAAGACGGCGAGGTCCTGGACCGCCTCGAAGCCCGCTGCCGGACCCTCGAAGACTGGTCGGGGCTGGTGGAGGCGCTCGAGCGACGGGTGCAGCAGATCCAGGGGGAGGAGGGTATCCCGATCCGCCTGGACCTGGCGCAGGTCTTCGCAGACCAGCTCGACGATCGGGGCCGCGCTATCGGCATGCTCGAGAACGTGGTCTCGCTCTGGCCTGCCGCCTGGGACGCGGTGCGCTCCCTGGTGGCCCAGCTCGCCCAGGATCAGGACTGGTTCCGGGTGGTGGGTGTCCTCAGGGACTTCGCCGAGCAGGACGTACCGAAGAAGGAAGATCGCCTTGATCGCCTCTGGGAGGCCCACGGGGTCGCCCGGGAGCGCGTCGAAGACCCGGAGCTCGCCAGGTCGGTGGTGGAGCAGATCCTTGCGCTGGATCCGGACAACGAGAAGGCCCTGGACGAGCGCATAACGCTCATGGAGGGAGGCTCGGACGTTGATCAGGTGGTAGCGGCCATCGATCGCAAGATCGAGGACGCGTCGGACCCGGCTGAGAAGGCCGAGCTCCTGGTGAAGACCGCTCGCTCCCTCTTGGGTGCGGGGGGAGGCACGGATGACGCAATCCTCCGCCTGGAGCAGGCCCTGGCGCACGCTCCCGATCACGTCGTCGCCCGACGGACCCTCATCGGGGTGCACCTCGAGCAAGGGGACAAGGTCGCCGCGGTGGAGGGCTACGAGGCCCTCGCAGAGACATCCCCGGAGGCCCGGGGCGAGGCCCTGCGGGCTGCGGGGCGCATCTGGCTCGAGCAGCTCGATGACCCGGCCCGGGCCGCGGAGATCCTGACCCGGGTCCGCGAGGAGGGTCTGGCGGACCGGGACACCCCGGCCCTGCTGGATACCGCCCTGCGGGCCGCGGAGCGCTGGGAGGACGTGATCGGCATGCTCGAGGGGGAGCTCGAAGGTGCCGAGAAGCCCAAGGCCCGCGCTGACCTGTGCCGCCGCATCGCAGAGGCGTGGCGGGACGGCCTCGAGGACCAGGGCGAGTACCTGCGCTGGATCGAGGAGGCCCACAAGGCCAAGGAGAATCCGAAGATCGTCGACGAGCTCCTGGAGCATTACGACGAGACCGGCGAGGCCGAGCGGGTGGCGGACCTCCTCCAGTGGAAGATCGACCACCTCGCCAAGAAGCGCAGGATGCGGCACCTGCCGGCCCTCCTTGTCCGCCTCGGCGGCCTCCTGGAGGTCCAGGGCAAGCCCGACGAGGCCCTGGCGGCCTACCGGCGATGCGAAGAGGTCGACGCGTCCTACATGCCCAACCAGCTGGCGTATGCTCGGGCGCTGATGTTGGCGGAGGAGGCCGACGTGGCCTTCAAGGTCTACCAGATGCTCACCATGCGCATCAACGAGATGGATGAGACCGCAGAGAAGGTCGAGGTCTACTTCAACCTCGCCCGCCTCTCCCTCGGCCAGGGCAACAAGACCAAGGCCAAGCAGTACCTCACCCGCCTCCTCTCCATCGACAAGGGCTACAAGCCCGCCAGGGAGCTCCTCGACGACATCGGCTGATCCGCGACGCACCGGGGAGAATAGACGAGCACGATGACGTACCGTCCGGTCCGTCTCCAGCAGCCAAGGAGGGGTCGTGGTGCGAGCTCGCAGCTCAGCTCCAGCGGCCCCCAGTCATCGCCGGGGCCGGTGGGGCGACTGAGCTTCGTATCAAGAGGGGCCGCTCCCTGCTGCCCGCGGGTGGCCTTGTACAGGGCCTCTTTGGCAGCCCATCCGATGGTCTCCAGCAATGGATCACCGGCCATCCATTGCCGCTCCTCGGGGGACAGGTAGTTACAGAGCATGGCATGTGAGCGGGGGTCGATGCGCTCGACATCGACCCCGACGAAATGCGGGGTCGGCACCGCAGCGGCAACCGCCAACTCGGCGCGGTGGCTGATGGACAGACTCACCGGTAATTCGTCATCGAGGGAGTCGTGATGGACCGCAGGTGAGCGGTCGCTGCGAGGAAGCACGGACAAGGAAGCGGGTCCGTCGCAGTAGCGGTCCGCCAGTAATCCGGAGGTG
>CAZNWW010000003.1:14865-27460 GCA_964576155.1 uncultured Myxococcales bacterium
ACGAGCAGCTGCTTGCTCACCAGCCGCCCAGCGACCCACGCCCGTCGTCGTCGGGGTACCGGGAACCGATCGGCGATGACCTGCTCTGCGGCAGACAGCCTGACCGCCGGGGTCCGGGCGAGCACCTGGTCGATGGGGCAGATGAGATGGGCCGGCACATACATATCGACAAGCTTAGCGCCGACCGGGGAGAGGAGCAATGACGAGCACTTCGTCGGTGGCTCCGAGGGCTGCTTCAAGCCGCAGGTTGACAAGAGCCGGGTTCCGGTTGAAAATGTCACGGTTTTTTTCATCGCGCGTGACGCGAGCGCAGGCACGCCCATTTGAATGAGAAGCCTGTTCGATTACCCGGTTCGATGGAAGCAGGAGCACTTCATGGGAAAATATGACATCGCCATCGTCGGCATGGGTTGCGTCTTCCCCAGCGCCAACAGCGTGGACGATTACTGGAACAATATCCGCAGCGGCAAGAGCTTCATCAAGAAAGCCCCGAGAGAGCTGTGGCACATGGAGAGCTACTACTCGGCAGACAAGTCCCGCGCTGAGAAGACATACACCATGGTCGGTTCATGGGTCGACAACTTCGAGTTTCCGTTCCTGGACTATAAGTTCCCCCCAAACGCGTTGAAGGGGGTGGACCCATGCCAGCTGGTTACGTTGGAGGCCACCAAAGAGGCGCTGCTCGATGCCGGCATCGAGCCCCGCTCCGAGGAGCTGGTTGACGCCTGCACCATCATCGGGGTGAGCGGCGTCGACGGCTTCGCTCATGCCACGACCTATTTGCGACGGCGGACCTACTTCGCCCACCTTCGCCCCGCGCTCGAGAAGCGAGGCGTTCCAGCCGAGAAGATCGAGAGCCTGCTCGAAGAGTTTGGCGAGGAACTGGAGAACCGGGGCCATACGTGGAACCCGTCGATCGCCGCTGTCGGGGCGATCCCCTCCTCCGTGTCCAACCGGGTGGCCCAGGTGTTCGGCGTCAAGGGATACAACATGACCGTCGACGCGGCCTGTGCGTCGTCCTTCGTCGCCATCGATGTCGGCTGCCAGGCGCTGATGTCCGGGGATGTCAACGTCGCGATCGCCGGCGGCGCCGATCTGGGCACCAATCCCGCTATCTACGTCGGCTTCTCCCGCGTGGATGGTTTGAGTCAGACCGGCCAGTCCAACCCCTTTGACCATACCGCCGACGGCCTCATCATCGGGGAAGGGGTAGGCATGGTGGTGCTCAAGCGGCTGGAAGATGCCCAGCGAGACGGGAACCGGATTCGAGCAGTGATTCGGGGCATCGGCTCCTCCAGTGACGGAGCCGGACAGGCTATCTATGCGCCCAGCGTGGAAGGTCGGATGGTCGCACTGCAGCGGGCCCTGGTGAAAGCCGAGACCGCACCTGACGAGGTGCAGTTCCTGGAAGCTCACGCCACCTCCACCATCGTCGGCGATGCCAACGAGTATGACGCCATCTCCCGCGTCTACGGACCAGGACGCGAGGTGTCCAACCCGCTCTATCTGGGGAGCGTCAAACATCAGATCGGACATCTGAAGGCGGCGGCCGGCGTGGCCGGCCTGATCAAGACGGTCACTGCGATGGAGAACGGGCTCTACCCCCACCTGCCCAGGTTCACCAAGCTGACACCCGGGGCGCAGCATCCTTGTGAGGCCCTGATCGTCCCCTGCGAGTTGGTGGAGTGGGCCCCCCACGCGGACGGACAGAAGGTCGCAGCGATCACGACCAGCGGCTTCGGGGGAGTCAACTACCACGCGATCGTCGAGCAAGGACCGAAGTTCAAAGCCCCGGCCGCAAGACCCGATGTAGCTCGGGATGTCGCCATCGTGGGTGTCTCCGTCCGGGTCGCCGGCGCGGACAGCGCGGACGGGTTCTGGGACAACGTCATCAACGGCAAGGAGCTGTTCTCCGACGTGAACGCCGAAGAGCTCGGCTGGGAATACAACCTCGACACTGGACCACAGCGAGAGCAGATCATGACGACCCGGGTATCCCGCGTCGAAGATTACGATCGTAGACTCTTGAAGCACAAGATCTTCCCCAACGCGGTGTCTCAGGTGTCGCCGACACAGTTTCTCGCTCTCGACCTGGCGGACCGCCTGCTGGAGGGATACGGCCTCGATTACAAATCCTCCAAGGCCATTGCGGTAAGCGTCGGCTCCATGCACGACGATTATTTCCCCACCATCTACATGCCCATGATCCTGGATGAATACGCCACATCACTGCTGACCTGCCCCGTGACCGCGGAGCTGGGAGAGGAGATGGTCGCCGAGTGCACCGAATTGGCCAGCCAGTCGATGCGCAAGGAGTTTCCCCCGGTCACCGAGCATACCCTGCCGGGCTGGATGACCAATGTCACCGCTGGCCGACTGGCGAACAAGCTCAACTTGTCGGGCCCCAACTTCACGGTTGATACCGCCTGCTCATCCGGCGTAGCCGCGCTCCTCCCGTCGATCTACCAGCTGATGTACGGAGACGTCGACATGGTCATCTCCGGCGGCCTCAACCGACAGCTGAGCGCTGAGTTCACCTCCGGGGTGTCCGCGCTGGGTGCCCTGGCCCGGGACACGGCCCGCCCCTTCGACGAAGCCGGCAAGGGCTTCCTGATCGGCGAGGGAGGTGTCCTGTTCCTGCTGAAACGGCTCGCCGATGCCGAGCGAGACGGGGACGACATCTTCGCCGTCGTCAGGGGCCTCTCCGGCTCCTCCGAAGCCGACAGCAAGACCATGGTCGCACCTACCGAAGCCGCCATCCGGCGCGCCATCCGCAACTCACTGGCCACAACCGACATTCCCGGCGAGGCCATCGGAGTGGTGGACACCCACGGCTCGGCGAATCTGCTGTCAGACATCGCCGAGGCCGAATCCCTGGCCGCTGAGTTGAGAGTGAATGGCAGCGAGGCCGCTCCTGTCCAGATAACCGCGATCAAGTCCCACATCGGACATCTGTATGGCGGCTCCGGCGCATCATCCTTGCTGAGCACCATCATGTCGCTGAGGACCGGCAAGGTCCCCGGCATTCGCAACCTGGAGAAAGTCCGTCCCGAACTGCGAGGCCTGCTCGATCGCGCCGAGCCGCGTCTGGGAACCACCGATCTCCCCGCTTCGAGTGTTGCTGGTGGTGTCAACTCGCTGGGGCTCGGAGGGGCCAACTATTTCGCCGTGGTTACCGCACCCGAAGACCAGCGGTCGGCGATACGACAGGCTGAGATCACACCCGCTGCCGTACCGCTCAACGGGAACGGCCACGGCGAAGTACGTCGCAGCGACCGGGAAGTCGAGGGCATCTTCGTCTGCGTTGCCAGCCGCGAAGGCGACCTCGCTCTGGCCCTCTGGCGAGCGATGCAGAGATCGCCGATCCCCCAGTTCTTCTCCGAGGGAAGCACCGTGGCCCTCCGTCTCACCGCCACCTATGAGAGCGAATCCGATCTGCGCAGCAAGCTGAGCGGAGTGCTGCGCATGCTGGAAGCCGGACACGACCTCAAGGTGCTGGAGACGCAGGGTGTCTTCATGGCGAAGCTGAGCCCGGGGTCACGCCCCGAGAAGCTGGCCTTCTGTTTCCCCGGCCAGGGGACCCACTATATCACCATGGGCCGCCACCTCTACGACTCCAGTCCGATCTTCAAGGAGACCCTGGATGCGGTGCAGGAGGCTGTGCACTCGACCTTCCAGTTCGACCTCCTGGGCCACATCTATGGCGACCCGGACGACCAGGAGATTGCGACGCGCCTGGGCTCGCTGGTCGGGGCCCAGACGGCCCTCTTTGCCATCGAGCTCGGGGTCGCCCGCATGCTGACCGCCATGGGAGTCCGGCCCGATGTCATGGTGGGGCACAGCTTCGGCGAGATCTCGGCGCTCACCGTCGCAGGGGTCTGGGACATCGACACCGCGTTGAAGGTCGTCGAAGCCCGCATCAAGGCAACAGAGCGGGTGGGCAAGGGCCGCGGACCGCGACTGGGTATGGCCAGCGTCATCTGCTCGGAGCAGCAGCTGGATGCGATCCTCGACTTCTCCGGCGGCTCGGTGGTGCTGTCCAACATCAACGCACCGGGACGGTATGTGGTGGGCGGCAATATGGAGGCCGTGAAGCGGGCGATCAAGGTTGCGGAGACCTTCGGCGCCAACGCTCAGATCCTGCCAATCGGCGCGGCGTTCCATTCACACTTCATGGAGCCGGCCAGGGAGCCGTTCCGCAGGGCGCTGTCCAAGCTGCCCTGCAACCGCCTCAACATCCCCATTCTCTCGACGGTCACGGGGGAGTACCTCGATCCGGCCAAGGTGACCAGCGACTACCTGGCCACGCATCTGTCCAACCAGCTGGTCACCCGGCTCAACCTGGTCCGTGAGGTGACTCGACTCTTCCAGGACGGTATCCGCAACTTCCTCGAGGTCGGGCCCGGTTGGTCCATGAGCAAGATGGTCGCTGCGACCTTGGAGGGCCGCGCCTACCGCGCAGTCCCGACCCTCCACCCGAAGGTCGGCGACGTCGAGACCCTGCGCCGGGCGCTGGCGTTCCTCAGCGCCTATGGGCACCTCCCGTCGGTGGCCGATCGCCGCAACCTGCCGGGGATGTTCACGCCGGATTTCCTCAGCTATATCCAGACCAACGAGCCGGCGGTTCTCGGTCTGCTGTATGAAGCCCAGCGCCGCTTCATCGATGTCGAGCAGGGGCCCCATGCGGTGCGCCCGGATCGCCGGGCGGTTTCGCCGGCTCCGCTCGCGGTGGTGCCGCCGCCGTCCCCGCCCAAGGTGGTTGTCCCGCCCACCGCTCCACCCGCGCCGGCAGCAGCGGCGCCGACAGCGCCTGCGCCGGCGGCAACCGACACCGACATCTGGGCCCAACGCCTGAAGGAAAAGTTGGTTGAGACTACCGGCTATCCGGAAGAGATGCTCGAAGACGGGCTCGACCTGGAGGCTGACCTCGGCGTCGACTCTGTCCAGCGGGCCGAGATCTGGACCAGCTTGCTGGCCGAGTATGACCTCGACCCGGAGGCGCGCCCGGAGGGACCGCGCACCATCGAAAATCTAGCGGCCTGCCTGACGGAGCTGAGCGGTGGCAGCGCCACGGCGGCAGCGCCGGCACCGGCAGCGCCAGCACCGGCTGGGGCTGCACCGGCTGTAGCGGACACCAGCATCTGGACCCGACGCCTGAAGCAGAAGCTGGTCGAGACCACCGGCTATCCGGAGGAGATGCTCGAAGACGGGCTCGACCTGGAGGCCGACCTCGGCGTCGACTCCGTCCAGCGGGCGGAGATCTGGACCAGCCTGCTGGCCGAGCACGACCTCGACCCGGAGGCGCGCCCGGAGGGACCACGCACCATCGAAAACCTGGCCGCCTGTCTGTCAGCACTGACCGGCGAGGGCGGGGCCGTCGCCGCTGCGCCGACCCCCGTCGCTGCAGCGCCCGTCGCTGCAGCACCTGTGGATGCCGCAAGTGATACCAGCATCTGGACCCGACGCCTGAAGCAGAAGCTGGTGGAGACCACCGGTTATCCGGAAGAGATGCTCGAAGACGGGCTCGACCTGGAGGCCGACCTCGGCGTCGACTCTGTCCAGCGTGCCGAGATCTGGACCAGCTTGCTGGCCGAGCACGATCTCGACCCGGAGGCGCGCCCGGAAGGACCGCGCACCATCGAGACCCTCGCCATCTGCCTGGCTGCGATCGGCGCTTCAGGCGACACCGCCCCCTCTTCCGTTGATGAACCGGGCGCGGACATCGACGTCGCGGTCGATGACGACGACCGATGCCGCCTGTTCGCCCCCACCTGGACCGCGCTCACCGCCGGGGAGTTGCAACCATACGAATGTGCCGAAGCGCTCCTCATCTCTGAGAAGGGAAGGCAAGGGCTCAGCTCACTGCTCAAGAAACTGAAAGGCAAGACCGACCGTCTGCGCGTGATGGACACCGATCAGCTCGCCGCGTTGTCAGCAGGCGACGCGGCAGCCTTGTTGAAGACCTGCGACACGGTCATCTACGTGGCGCACCGGCGGTTGGTCGAGTCGACGGGCACCGGCCGCAAGCTGCGGGCGGAGTTCCGCGACCATGTGAAGCGGCTCTTCTCCAGCTTCAAGAAGCTGCTACCCGCCCTGCTGAAGAACCCTCAGCGGGTGCTGATCCCGGTGACCATGGACGGTGCGTTCGGCGCCCGTGAAGGTAGCGACAGACTGCTGGGAGCCTTCCCCGCCGGGTTTGCTCGCTGTCTGCACTACGAGCTGCCCGAGTGCACGATTCAACTCGTCGACACCGGGGTGCAGTCATGGGACGAGGCGCTGCCTCGACACATCGACAAGGTCGGCGGTCTCGAAATGGGAATGACATTTGAAGGCGCGGCCGTCCCCATGGTTTCCCCCCTCGGGACACCGGCGTCCACTCGAAAGACGTTGGAGAAGAATGACCTGGTGCTGGTCACCGGCGGGGCCCGGGGCATCGTCTTTGAGTGTGTCCTGGCGCTGGCAAAATCAACCGGCTGCCGACTGGTCCTCACCGGCCGCACGAAGCTTCCAGCCAAAGACTCACCGTGGCTCAGCGCCAGCGAAGCCGAGATCGACCAGGTGATTCGGCGAATGGAGATCGGGCTGGTCAAGAACAAGAAGATGTCCCTGGGCAAGGCGCGCAAGCAAGCAGGTCGAGCCCGCCTCGAGTGGGAGCTGGCCCACAACCTTCGGCGAGTCGCCGACGCCGGCGTCAAGGCAGACTATGAAGTGTGTGACGTCACCGACGATGTGAAGTTCGGTAAGCTCATCGGCCGGCTCTCCAGCAAGGCGCCGATCCGCGGGATCGTGCACGGGGCAGGCATCCAGCGCTCGAGCCTGTTGCAGGATCTCACCCAGAAGCAGATAGACCTCACACTCGACACCAAGCTGAGTCCGCTCTTCACCCTCTTGGACGAGCTCGACTGGAACCAGCTTCGCCTCTTCAGCGCGTTTGGCTCCATCACCGGGCTCTTCGGCAATCCGGGGCAGACCGACTATGCCTTGGGCAATGACCTGCTCAGTTGGGCTCTGCAGAGCCTGGCGAGGCGACATCCGGAGGCCCACTTCCAGACGATCGACTGGACCGCCTGGCGAGGCACCGGCATGGTCACTGACGCTGAAGCCCAGCGATTTGAAGAATCCGGGCTGGTGCCGCTGACCGTCCCCGAGGGGGTTTCGCTCTACCTGGACGGGGTGCTCGGGTCGACCCACGAACACCTGGCGGCGTTCAACGCTCGCGCAGCGTTCACCTCGGGCAGACGGCTGACGAGCCACCAGCTCTCGGCCGCCCCTCGGGAGCATCTCAACGCCGGGGACGCCAAGGACCAGAGGCGATACGCCACTCTGAACCTCAGCCAGGATGTGTACCTGAATCAGCACAAGGTGAACGGCGAGCCCGTGGTCCCCGGCGCCTTCGTCACCGAGCTTTTTGCCGAGGCCGCGGCGCGGGGCAAGCAGATCCTGAAGGACGTTCGCTTCCGTCGCCCCCTGGCCGTTCGCCAGGGAGAGTTGGCGGTGGAGGTGGTCAAGGACGGCAGCACCTGTCTCCTGCTCCCCGCGGACCGGCCCGACCTCGGCGACAAGGGCCTTGGTAACCTGTCCTTCGCATCATGTCGACTCGGGCGCGCCGGGGCCTGCGACAGCGCAGCGCTGGAGCTGGACGACAAGCGGTTACGGAAACTGCGCCAGGTTGCCGCGGAAACCGAGGTGCCGTTCTACACGACCTTGGACGAGCGGTTCTCCCACGCCCTGGACACGGGGCCGGTGTTCCGCGGCATCACCGCCACCTTGGAAGAATCGGACCGCTACTACGCCCTCACCCGCCTGACCGACGAGGCGATGGCCGTAGCCGCGGTGCCGGGCAGGTTCGTCATCAACCCCGTCCTGGCCGACATGGCGGTACAGGCCGCCTCCTCCTGGAGCATGCTGCGGTATGATGTCATGGCCATTCCCTTCGAGATCGGCGCCCTCCATGTGGAGGGGGCCTCAGCGAGCAGGGACGCTGTCGTGATCTGCCAGGAGCTCGAGAGCTCTCCAGAGACCTCGGTGGTGAACGTGGTCGTGCGGGAGCTGGACGGCAGGTTGATCTTCGCCTTTGACCGGCTGACCCTGAAAGCGATCGCCGGGCTACCCGAATAGCCAGCGGAGGGAGCAGGAGGACGGGGATGAACAGACTCCCGACAGCCACGGATGTCGTGGTTATCGGCGCCGGCCTGGGCGGATTGATATGCGCGCTGGAGCTGGCGCGCCGCGGCTACGGCGTGACCGTCGTCGAGAGCCACGACAAGCCGGGCGGTTATGCCCATCATTTCAAGCGAAAGGGCTTCACCTTCGACGTCTCGCTGCACCACATCGGCGGACTGGACGCCGGCAGCATGAATCATGGAATCCTATCCTCCAACGGGGTCCTCGATCGGCTGAGCCTGGAGCGACGTCGTACCCTGTTCACGGCCCGCTTCCCGGACGAAGAGATAACCCTGCCCAACGATATCCACCAGACGCTGGAGATCCTGGGCGGCAAGTTCCCCCATCAGCACGTCCAGCTGGTGGAGCTGTTTCGATTCATCCGCTCGCTGAACTACCACACCATCGCCGAATGGCTGGACCCGGAGTTCGAGGTGCCGATACCGGAGCGGCTCAGCACCCTCTACCGAGACAAGACCCTGGACGACTTGTTCGATCTGTTCATCGAGGACCCCCTGTTGCGAGCGATCCTGGGGCAGCTGTGGATGTACCTCGGTCTCCCACCTTCGCAGTCCACCGCCACCTTCTCTTCGTGCATCGTGGGCGGGGCCTTCATGGAGAGCTCGCAGCACATCGTCGGCGGCGGCAGCGCGCTCTCGCAAGCCTTGACGGGGCGGCTGGTCGAGCTGGGCGGCGCCTGTCATCTGAAGAGCCGGGTCGAGCGGATCCTGGTGGACGACGGCAGGGCCGTGGGGGTGGAGCTGGCCGGCGGGCAAATCATCAAGGCCGGCATCATCGTGTCCAACGCCAATCCGCACCAGACGTTCTTCGATCTGCTCCCCGGAGACGAGGTCTCCCGGATCTATCGCTATCGTATCGAGAACATGAGCAGCTCGTTGTCCATCTACGCCACCTATCTCGGGCTCGATTGTTCGCCGTCCGAGATCGGCATCGACTCGGAGAATTACTTCTTCAATCACGGCTTGTCCCATGACGAAGCGTATCAGCGAGTGCTCGATCATGATATCGACCACACCGACTGGTGCCTCACCAACTACGAAGGCCTCGATGACAGCCTGAGCTCCCCGGGGAGGGGGACCATCTCCATCGCGGAGGTCACCCGGGCCGGCGACTGGTTGACCATGGATTCGGCGACCTACTCCAGGCGCAAGGCCGAAGTGAAGCAGCGGCTGCTGGACAAGGTGCTCCGTCGTTTTCCCGAGATGGGCGGGCACATCGTGGTCCACGAGTTCGGGACCCCGCGTACCATGGCGAGATACACCAGCAATCATGACGGCGCAGTCTATGGGCTGGCGCAGACCGTCGAGCAGTCGAACAGCAGCCGCCTGCGCAACCGCACGCCGCTCAAGGGACTGTACCTCACCGGCGCCTGGACCTGGTCCGGCGGGGGCTACGAGGGCGCCATGATGACCGGTGTGCAGACAGCGGCCGCGGTGTTGCAGGACCACACAGCCCCGAAAGAGTTCGAGCGGACGAAGCTCATTCATCGACCCGACGAGTTTGTGCCGCTGGCGAACCCGGAAGGGGAGGCAAAGAGAGAGGCCACCGACAGCCCGTTCGTGGTGCAGGCCGTTTCCTATAACGATGATCTGGCGCCGGTAGGCGCGGGCCGGCCCGCCGCCTATCTTCGCTACATGGATCGAGGACGGGTAGAGGCGATAGAGGCGCTGTGCCGGACCGCAGGCAAGGAATCCTGGCTCAGCCGATTCATCGTCAACGTCTACCGTATTCGCACCGGACTGGCGCATCCGGTTGAGCCGGGTGTCGAAGTACGAGTCCTCACGAGCATGGAGAAAACCTCTTCCCATCGTGCGACATTCCATCAACTGCTGGAGCGGTGCGACACCGGTGAGGAGTTGATGCGGGCAAACGTGGAGGTGCTCTTCCTCGACCTCGTCAAGCAGCTGGTGCCGGTGCCCGAGGAATTCCCGGAGCGTGGAGTCGTCGCGCCAATCGACAAGGCCGAGATCCTCCCTCCGGTTCGCTACAACAGCGAGGAGTACCTCCAGTTCCACCGACGGTTCCGCGTCTACTATGAGGACACCGACGCCCAGGGAATCGCTTACCATGTCACCTCCTACAGGTTCGCTGAGCGGACCCTCCTGCAGCTCCTGCGCCCATGCTGGACCCCGGGCGAGGGCATGCTCGTGACGGACAGCGGGGCGCGCATCTCGGGGTTGGATCTTCGCTACCTGAAGGCCTCGACGCTGGGAGATCGGCTGGAGGTCGGCGCGGGGGTTCGCACCCTGTCGCCCGGCCGATTCATCGTCGACCTGCGGGTAGCGACCGCTGACGGCGACACCGTGACCACGGACATCATGATCGGCATTGACGTTGAAGACGGGCCGATCTTTGATACCCTGAGTTCGCTCACTCGGGACTAGGAGAAGGCACGGCACATGTCTATCGGTGACGCTCTATTGACAGACGAAAACCTGGACCTGGTTCGCCGGCTGGCCTGGAAGATAGGCAGACCAAAGATCGTGGAGATGGGCCGAAGGTACTATGACGGGCATCCTGCGGATGTGGAGCAGATCGTAAGCAACCTTCGGTACATGGGGTTATCCGCCACGGGGTCTGCGCTGGACGAGGTGCTGGACGGACTCGCCGTCCATTACTATGAGAAGCTCTTCGTTTTGACCAAACGCTTCGAGGCATTCTGGATCGCCCGTAACCGCATCGACATGGGCGACAGCGTAGACATTATCAAGCAGGCGCTGGCCGAGGGCAAAGGGGTCTTTCTGGGCCATTCCCATTTCGGTGCGACCTACCTCATGGCCAGCGCGCTGATGGTATACGACATCCCGGTGATCGTGGTGGGCAAGTTCCCAAGCCCGGTAGGTCCCATGATGATAGAGAGCATCAGAGCTCTCACCGAACGATACGGCGCCGCCCCGGCCATCATCCTCAACCTGGCCGAGCCCGGCGTTGATGTGCCGATGCAGATGATGGTGCGCATGCGCAAGGGTGAGGTGGTATGCAACGTCTACGACGAGAACAACAAGTTCTCGCGACCGGTGAGTCTGCTCCAGCGCCCGATCGTGGGCGGCACCGGCATGGACCTCCTGTTGAGGTCGTTTCGGGATGAGCAGCTGACGGTCCTGACCCCCTTCCTGGTGCGTACGTCGGACGAGACCTTCCGCTACGAGGTGGAGCGACACTCTCTCTCGAGCGGCGACATCATCGACAGCTTCTTCGGTGCGTTGGGTAAACGGGTGAAGGAACATCCGGAGCAATGGTATTTCATTCATGAACTGCACGAAGCGATCCCTCCCGGACAGGGCAGTTCGTGACGCTGTGGTATGCCATCGCAGTGGCACTGGGGACGGGCTTGTTGGGGCTGGTGACGTGGCTGCTCTGGCCGCTCCGCCGCCCGCTGCCCACTGAGAGCGACTTCTCCCATCACAAGAGCCCGTGGTGGCAGCTCTATTACGGCAACAAGTATCTGGGGTCTATCAAGGGGGCGGAGAAGGGGGCCGGTCTCGAGGAAAAATTTTCAGGTATGACCTTCGAGTTCGACCGCTCCCCCCTGGCCGACAGCGAGATGATCACCGTCAAGGCGACGGGGGATCTGATGGTCCGGCAGGATCTCGTCGGTGAGCGGGCCGACCAGCTGTGGAGCGACATCGGCGATTACTTCTTCGATGCCGACCTGACCATCGGCAACATGGAGTTTGCCGTCAATCCTGACTGGGTGATCTGGAAGCTGATTCGTTACTCCGTTCCTGCTCGGTATGCCCTCCCCTTGCTGGGAACAGGCGACGGCAGACGATTTGATCTGGTGTCGTTGGCCAACAATCACATCAACGACTCCCTCACCGATGGCATCCACAAGACCTGTGACTGGCTTGACTCCATCGAGATGAAGCACGTCGGGGCCAACCGTACGCAGGAAGAGCAGGACCGCTTCCCCATGATCGAGTGCAAAGGGGCCAAGATAGCTGTCCTCGCGTACACCTTCTCGACCAACAACATCCCCCTCGAGGATGGCTTCGATCATGGCGCCAACCTGGTCCGCTTCAATGCCCTGGACGAGAATGACTATGACCCCTCCCTCATTTATCGTCACATCGAGCTGGCCAGGGCCCGAGGGGCCGACTACATCATCTCGTGCCACCACTGGGGACTGGAATTCGAGTACTATCCACCCGCCCGAATCGTCCGGCGGGCCGAGGCTCTTTTTGAGGCGGGGATTGACCTCATCATCGGCCACCACCCCCATGGCCTGAACCCGGTGGGTCATTACAGGACCAGTGACGGGCGTGACTGCCTCGCCTTCTACTCCCTGGGCAGCCTGACCGTCACAGGGCTTCCGTTTACCATCCACAAGTTGAGTGAGCTGGCCGAGGTCGTCCTCGAGACAGGGACCGACTCCGAAGGCCGGCGGGTCGTGCGCCCCAGCAGAATCGTA
>CAZNWW010000004.1:0-15850 GCA_964576155.1 uncultured Myxococcales bacterium
GAGGACGGTCAGGTAGTACTCCTGGGCCCGAAGGATCCCTGCGATCTTCTTCTCGGTGTTCTCCTTGAGCTTCTTGCGGGACAGCTTGATCCTGACCGCCTCCTTGTAGGCCTCGTCGCCGAGGTTGAAGAAGGCCCAGGCGATGGCCGAGAGGCCCTTCGCATCGATGGTCTTCTTCTCCTCGGACGGGAGGGCCTTGAAGGTATCGATCACCTTCTGGAACATCTTCTTGCCCCGATCGCGCTGACGGGTCTTGATGTAGGAGTCGCCGATCTCCTGGTACGCGGCCAGCAGCAGGTTCACCCCGCCGCGGTTCCGATACTTCTTCAGGTAGTTCTGGAAGTGGACGATGGCGCCCTTGTGGTTCTTCTGCTTCTTGAGCAGCATCCCCATGTCGAAGTACACCGCCGGGACCTTGGGGTCCTTCGGGAAGCGACGGATGTAGAGCTTGTAGTTCGCTACAGCCTTCTTGAAGTCGCCGAGGCTGCGCCGGAACTTCGACGCGTAGACCAGGGCTTCCTTGTTCTTGGGCGACCGCGGGTGGGACTTGACGTACTTCTCGAAGTTCACCGCAGCCTGCTCGTAGACCCCCGCCATGCGGAAGGTGTCCGCGATGAGGTAGAGAGCCCGGGGACCCAGGTCGGAGGTCTTGGCGCAGCAGGAGTACAGCCCTGCGTTGGCCTGGAGAGCCAGGAGGTACTTCTTGGCGCGCTGGAAGTTCAAGGCGGCGTTGTAATAGGCCTTGTCCACCAGGTTCGACGTCGAGAAGTTCCTGGCGTAGTCCAGGAAGCAGGTAGCGGCTCGTTCGTATTGTTTGTCGAACTCGTACTCGAAGCAAATGTTGAACTGAGCCCGATCCCGAATCTTGTTGATGATCACCAGGAGCTCACCCTGGGCCAGGGCCGGGATTGCGTAGAGCTTCTCGGCCCAGGCGTTCAGGTTCCGGATGTCCCGCATCATCATGAAGGACGACAGCAGCATCTTGGCCGCGTCCGGGGAGTTCTCGTGCTCCGGCCAGCGCTCGATAATCTCGGTGAACCGCTTGGCACACTCCGGGAAGTGGTTGAAGTCATAGTAGATCTTTGCAGAGGCAAAGTGGGCCTGAATTACCTGCTCCTCGTCCTCGGGTTTCATGCCCACGTAGCGGTCGCAGGCACGAATCATGTTGGCGTAGAGCTCGGGGATCTCCTTCTCGGCCTGGTCTTCCAGGTCCGTGTCCTCCTCCTTGATCGCGCTGCCCTTGACGTCGATGAGCTTGTAGTAGCCGAGGAGGGAGGTGAACGCAGCCTCCTCCGCGTGCTTGCCCTTCGGGTCCATCGCGATGACCTCTTCGTACCGACGAACCGCGGCCTCGTAGTCGTCCAACTGGTAGTGGAGGATCGCGAGGTTCATGGTCATGTTGTACCGGCCGTCGGCGTCCGTGAAGAGGTTCAGGTAGTGGTCGTAGACCTCCTGGGCCAGGAGCATGGTCTTGCGCTCGCCGAGCTTCTGGGCCTCGAGGTGATAGGTGATGGCCATCTTCTGGAGCATATCCTCGACCCGGGGCCGCTCCTTGTCGATGATGGAGGAGTTCCGTTCTTTGTACTTCTTGTACAGCTCGACGAGGCGCTTGACCTCCTTGCGGGTGTCCAGCTTGTTGGCGGTCTTGTCCGAAGCCTCGACGATGGCTCGCTGGTAGGTCAGCAGGTTCGGGCTTTCAGGATCCTGGGCGATGGTCTCCCGGATGATGTTCTTGTACATCAGGATGGACTTCTTGGGCTCACCCTGATCGACATAGAGCGAAGCGAGCTGCGCGGCGAGGACAAGGTAGATCTCCGGCGCAAGCTGCTTGAAGAACGGGATCGCCTGCCCCTCCTTGCCCACCTGGCTGTAGGCGAGGACCAGGTCTTTCTGGGCCTCGTTCTTCAAGCCGATGCGCGGCTTCTTGCCCTGTTTCTCGAGATCGAGGGAGTACTGGATCACCTTCACGAAGCCGGTGAAGGCGTCCTGGTACTCCGCCATGTTGTAGTGGCACCAGGCCTTCTTGTAGATGGCGTAGCCGAAGATGCGATGCTCGGTGAAGGTCTCCACTCGAGAGAAGAACTCCGACGCGGTCATGTAGTCGTTCTGCTCGAAGTAGTAGTCCCCGATGTTGACGAGGGTGTCGGGGAGGTAGTCCGAGTCGGGGAAGCGGGTGATGAGCTTGACGTAATACTCGTAGCCCAGGTCCGCCTTGTCCATCTGGGTGAGGAAGTTGCCCAGGAAGAACAGGGCCATGTCCAGGCGGCCGTAGTCGGGGAACTTCGACTCGATCTCCTGGAAGATCTTGATCGCCTTCTGCCGCCACTCGAGCTGGAGATCCAGGAGCCGCTGCCGCTTGGCCTCGGCCGTCCTGCGCTGGTCCGGATCTCCGGAGTCGATCGCATCGGAGATTTCCTTGTCCATCTCCGGGGAATAGGCCTTCATGAAGTAGCTCTCAGCCTTCTCCCAGTAGAGATTCGCCAGGCGGGCCAGATACCCGGCCTTCTCCGGATCGTCGTCGTCGGAGTAGTCGATAATGCTGTACAGGGACTCGATGGCCGCCTGCAGCTTCGCCTCGGACTGGGTCGGCTTCACCCGATAGAGATCTTCCGCGGAGATCCGCGGCTTGGCCTTCTTGCCCTTGGGGACTTTGACCTTGGGCTGCTCCTTGACGTCCTTGGGGCCTGTGATCGTAGGCGAATAGCCCTCGTCTCCGGGCTTCGGATCGCCCTTGGGTTGCGCCGTCAAGGACGCGGGAGCCAGGAGCGCCAGAACCAGCAGGCCGGTGATCACGATACGGTACCTCATGTCACGCAGCTCCTTACTTCTGCTTCGGGCAGAGGTTCTCCACCCTGAAAAGATAGGAATCGAGCTCGTCCTTCCAGTACTCGCCCTCGAAGGGCCAGTTCAGGTAGAGCTGCTTGTCGGCCATCCTGTGAGCCCTCTCCGCTCCGGCCTCGAGGGTCTTCTCACGCTTCCCCTCGATGATCTCCTTCAGCGCATTGAGAGACTCGAACTTCACCTTCATCGCCGAACCGACGAGCTTCCGCAGGTCCCGATGCACTGCGCCGAGGCGTGCCCTGGCCTGCTCACCGGTCTCGCCGATGGCCAGCTCCCGATAGGTGACCAGCTCGCCCATGAGGCGTTCGGCCAGATCCTTCTGGATCGCGGTCTGGCGCATGGCCTCGAGGAGGGCCTCCTCCCGGTTGAGGCTGACGATGAGCGTGAAGAGCCGGTGGAGCTTCTGGTCCTTGAGGGCCAGATTGAAGATCCGCTTGAGGCGGGAGGAGAAGCGCTTGCCCTTCTGGCCGAGGGTGGAGAGCCAGTAGTAGAAGTCCGTCGCATCCTCGTTCTGCTCGAGGTTCGCAGCCAGCTCCTTGCGGAGCGCATCGTAGTCCCCGACGAACTGGTCGACGACGATGATCGCATCCTCGTAGCGGCAGTTGGCGTAGAGGATCACGGCCTGGACTACTCGGGACTCCGGGAAATACTGCCCCTCGAAATACGGGGAGTTCAACGTGTGCAGGTTCCCCATGGCCCGCTCGAAGTCGCCGGAGCGGAAGAAGGTCCAGGACTTCTCGAAGAGCGCCTGGAGCCAGTTCTCCGAGTAGCGCTCGATCTGGTCGTAGTACTTGAGCGCGGTGTCGAACTGACCGGTGGAGTAGAAGATCCGGGCCGTCGTCATCATCGCTGACTGGTAGATCTTCCGGGCGACCTCGGTCCGTGTCCCTATGTCACGGCGATGTCGCAGGATGTCCTTGAACGCGTCGAGGGCCTCCTTGGCCTGTTTCTTCCTGACGTAGACCACGCCGATGAGGTAGCGGGACTTCAGGAAGAACTCGGGGTTGGCCTCGGTGACCTGACCCAGCGCGCTGAGCGCAGTCTCGTGGTCGTCTATACTGTACGCATACCGCCCCACGACGAGGTGGATCTCGTCGGCGGTTTCCGCCGGGTAGTCCTCGGCGGCGTAGAGGGACATGTACTCCACTGCGGCCTGTAGGCCCGGCATCTCGCCATGGATGCGCAGCATCCAAGGCAGCGCCTCCTTGAACCTGGCGTGCTCCTCTCCGGCATCCACGCAACGGGTCAGGTAGCTGAACGCCGAATAGACCAGACCTAGATCGTACAGGCTGGTGGCGATGGCAAACTCGGCCTCCTGGAAGTACGACTCAGTGGGCTCGCCGCGCTCAAGGATACCGTTGAACGCCACGCTGGCTTCGTAGTAGAAACCACGATCGGCGAGGGACCTGCCCTGAGTCAGAAGCCCCTCGAAGAAGTCCCGGCGCCCGTCCATCTCGGGATCGGCTTCCCCCGTGATCGGTGCGTCCTGGGACCAGCCCGCTACCGGGCAGACCAGGAGGAAGGCCATGAGCGCCAAAAGACCTTTCATCAAAAGCTCCTCTTGGTGTGTTCGATTGACAGGATATCTTCCCACTTAATAACATAGGATAGGGCCTCCTCCGATTTAGGACATCGGATCCCGATGTGTCAAGGAAAAAGGGGGGGGACAGCGGGCCCATAATGGCTTGAAAACAGGGACTCACGGCCGTTACACTGTCTCGCCCGGGTGCTCCCCGGGGCGGAGGAGGAATGACTCAGGCGGAATCCACCGATCTCTTGATCATCGGGTCTGGCATCGCTGGTCTCAGCGTGGCCCTCGAGGCGGCGGACCACGCGGACGTCTTGATCCTCACCAAGGCTGACCCCTCGGACAGCGCGACCAACCGCGCCCAGGGTGGAGTCGCGGCGGCGGTCGGCCCCGACGACAGCCCCGAGCGACACCTCCGGGACACCATGGACGCAGGGGCCGGACTCTGCCAGCGGGCCGCCGTGGAGGTCTGCGTCCGGGAGGGCCCCGACTCGATCCGCTGGGTCGAATCCTTGGGCGTGAGCTTCTGCCGGGACGCTGACGGCACCCCGGATCTCGGCCGCGAGGGGGGCCACCGTCGTCGACGGATCCTCCACATGAAGGACATGACGGGGCACGAGCTCGTGCGGGTCCTCCTGGAGCGGGCACGGGCCCATCCCAGGATCACGATTCGATCGAACTGGCTGGCCGTGGACCTGATCACCCGGGTTCGTCTCGGCATGAAGCGGGACCATGATCGTTGTCTCGGCGCCTATGCCATGGACATGGGGACCGGTAACATCCTTCCGATCCGGGCCGGCCTGACGGTGCTCGCTACAGGGGGCGCGGGGAAGGTCTACCTCTACACGACGAACTCGGACGTCGCCACCGGGGACGGGGTCGCCATGGCATGGCGAGCCGGCGCGGCCATCGCAAACATGGAGTTCTACCAGTTCCACCCGACCTGCCTGCACCACGCGTCGAGCCCACCGTTCCTGATCTCGGAGGCGGTCCGCGGCGAGGGCGGGCTCCTTGTCCTGAGGGACGGGGAGCGCTTCATGCCCCGGTACCACGAGATGGCGGAGCTGGCCCCGAGGGACGTGGTGGCCCGGGCCATCGACGCGGAGCTGAAGCGCACCGGCGAGCCCTGCGCCTACCTGGACGTCAGCCACCTGGACGGAGCGTTTCTCGAGTCACGATTTCCGACGATCTTCGGCCATTGCCAGTCCCTGGGCCTCGACATCCGCGCCGATCCTGTACCCGTGGTGCCTGCGGCCCACTACCTCTGCGGTGGGGTCCGGACGGATCACAACGGATGGACCAGCCTGCACGGCCTGTACGCCGTCGGAGAGACCGCTTGCACGGGGCTTCACGGCGCCAACCGCCTTGCATCCAACTCTCTCCTCGAGGGGCTGGTGTTCGGTCGGCGGACTGCGCAGGACGCGCTCAAGCACATCCGAACCCGGGACCTGCCGGATCACGAGCTGCCCCCATGGAACACCGGCTTCGCCACGGATCCGGAGGAGGCGGTGGTGGTCTCCCAGAACTGGCACGAGGTCCGGCGGTTCATGTGGAACTACCTGGGGATCGTTCGATCGGACATGCGGATCCATCGGGCCCTTCGGCGCCTGATGACTGTCCGGGAAGAGATCCGAGCGGATTACTGGTCGTTCATCCTCACGCCGGAGCTCATCGAGCTCCGCAACCTGGCGGACATCGCATACCTCGTGCTGGAGATGGCGAGCATGCGCAAGGAATCACGAGGGCTCCACTACAACGTGGATTATCCGGATCGGGACGATGAGCATTGGCAGCACGACACGGTATTGCGCCGCAAGCCCCGCCCCTATCGAAAATAGCTGTGGGAGGCCCGTCTCGGGCCGATTCGGGGCGAGACGCCCCTCCCACAGCTTCTGATCGGAATCAGTAGTGGAGTTCGATGACGTCGAGCTCTTCGAGAACGTAGTCCCGGTTGACGCGCTGGCCGTCGTACTTGCCCTCGCCCCAGACCCGTGCGAACTGCAGGCGCTCGACGATGTCCTTGTGGATCTTGCGGGCCAGGTCCATGACCGTGGCCCCCTTCTTCAGCACGAAGGGTTCCTCCAGATCCGGGGGCTTGCCACGCTGCTTCGCATAGACCCGGACCTTGCCCAGCATATCGTAGACGGCCTTGCGGAATGCGTCGAGGGAGGCGGGATCGTCCACGTCCGTCACCACCACGGGCCACCGATCGACGCTGATGATCTCCCGGAGGAACTCCCGTCGCTCGTCGGCCCCCTCGGCCCGCGCAGCGGTGAGCGCCAGCAGCGTAGGCAGAGCGGCGATCCCCGTGTCGAACTGTCCGGTCTCATCGCCTTTGTCCGCGAGGACCACCTTCCCCTTCTCGAGAACATCAAGCACCATCTCCCACTGGTCCAGGCAGTCGTCCGTGGCCAGGCCCAGACAGAGCACGGCCAGGTTCCCGTACCGCAGCGTGGACGGCAGCCAGCTCTCCATGTGCTGGTCCGACACCGGGGGCAGGTCCACGAGCTGGATCCAGACGTCCTCGTACCGCATCATCCCCGGCTGGAATGTTCGAGTTGTGAATGGGAACTCCGCTACCTGCGCGTTGGCGTTGGTCAGCGCGTCCAGGAGGGCTGACTTCCCGACGTTCGGGGGACCCACCAGGAAGACCTGCCCGATGCCCTCGGACTCTACATAGTACGAGAAGGTCCGCTTTCCGGTTCCCTTGGATTTCCTGGCCTCGGTCTTGAGCTTGGAGATCCGCTTCCGCAGATCCGCCTGCATGTGGTCGGTACCCTTGTGCTTGGGGATGACACGCAGCATCTCCTCGAGGCAGGAGAGCTTGTCCTGGGGGGTCCGGGCTGCCCGGTACTTTTTCTCTGCGCTCAGGTAGTCCTGGGTGAGGTTCGCGGGCATCGGTCAGCCCTCCCGGGTGGAGTCCACCTCGCCGGGTCGCCGGGGGTCCGGACGGTAACGTCGCACCGTCACCCCGCACTCGTCCAGGAGGCCCATGGAGCACTGGTCGATGGAGTAGCGGGCGTCGAAGACCACTTCCACCACGCCGCTGTTGATGATCTTCTTGGTACAGAGGAGGCAGGGAGAGGCCGTGCAATACAGGACCGCGCCGTTCACGCTGGTGCCGTGGTACGCGGCCTGGAGGATCGCGTTCTCCTCCGCGTGGAGGCAGAGGCATTCGTCCAACCGGGTGCCCGACGGCGCATCTGATGCGCACCGCGGGCAGCCACCGCCGCTGCAGTTGGTTGCGCCCTTGGGTGTACCGTTGTAGCCGGTGCCGATGACACGTCGATCTTTGACCAGGATCGCCGCCACCTGGCGTCGGACACAGTCCGAGCGGCTCGCCACCACCCGGGCGATGCGCATGAAGTACTCGTCCCAGGACGGCCGGGACGGCCCCATGGGGAGACGCCTTGCGGCCAGCGCTACGCGGGCCTCGGAGGTCACGTCACCTCCAGGGTCCCAGTTCTCATAGGGCAGCCCCGACGCGATGACCGCCTCGGTCACGCCGTCGGGCGGATCCATGAGGAGGAACCGGACCGGCGTAGAGCGCCGATACTGAAGATCCAACATCCCGTCCACCTCGGCCCCGTCATGGAGATCGAGGACGATCACGTTGGTCAATTCGGGGATCTCCTCGGCGGCGAGGCGGATCAGCCAGTTATCTCCCCACCGGGCGGCGAGAGGGGTCGGTTCGATCGCAACCAGAGGGGCTCGCCACTCCGCAAGGTCAACGGCGTGATAGCCCCGTTGTGTGAGGACCCCGGCCACTGCGTCCTGCCAGCTGCGATTCTTGCTGGAGAGTCCTAGTATCATGTCTCGGAACACTATCCGAAACCGGGATCGGGTGCAATGTTGACCATCTTCTAAATCAGGAAGTCTGACTTCAACTTGACTGAGCATTCCTTTCGGTGGCATAAGTCTAGTGACTTTGCACCTCACCTGGAGTGCGGAATGCGTTACTTGACGAACATCCTGGTTGTCCTCGTGCTGGCCGCTGGAAGCTTGACGCTCAACGGCTGCCTCGACGACGAGAACTACGCTTCCTGCGCCTACGCAGTGGAATACAACGCGGAGTGCGACACGCCGGTGAGAGACGAAGATGATGACACCCAGCAGGGTATCAACTGCGTCATCACCGCGCATCCGCAATGCGATGACGGCATCTGCATCCGCTACCAGGGCTCCTCCCCGTTCTGCTCCATGGCCTGCCTCACCCATGACGACTGCCCCGACGACGGGGTCTGCGAGGAGTTCGCCAAGGGCTGCAACGTAAATGGCGAGAACTGCAACCACTACTGCGTCAAGGGCAGTCTCTTTCAGTAGTACCCTCGCCTCCGGCTCACGTCTTCAGGTCTGAACGCATCCTCGATCCACTCAATCTCGGTCCCTCTCGGCCCGAACTTCACAGCGATGACGTCGAAGCGAACATCCCAGTTCCGCATCCCCCGGTAGGCCAACCAGGCCCGGGCCGCGGTGATGACGCGGCGGCGCTTGGCCAGGGTCACGGTGAGCGCGGGGGAGGACAGGTAGCGCCCGGACAAGCTGCGCACCTCCACGAACACCACCCCCTGCCGCCCGATCGTGGCGACGAGATCCAGCTCTGCGCGGCGGGCGTGGAAGTTACGGGCCACGACGCGGAAACCCGCGCGCCGCAGCTTCTCCTCTGCGATTGCTTCAGCCCGACGCCCCATGGCGACGCGGTGGTCTTTTCGTTGCTGCATGGATTCACCTCTGGTGATCGTTCCCCAGAGGTTATTCGTCGGCAGGCTCCGTCGGGGAAGCATCCGACTGGAGAATCTCGGTGACCGGCGAGAAGGTGCGCCGATGATGGGGCGTGACACCGAGTACAGCGAGCGCGTTCCGGTGTTCCTTTGTCCCATAGCCCTTGTTCCGCTCCCAGCCATAGCCCGGGAAGTCCTCGGCCAGGGCCTCCATGTACCGATCCCGATGGACCTTGGCCAGGATCGAGGCGGCCGCTATGGCGACAGAGAGCGCGTCGCCATCCACCGCTGCGCGCTGCGGACAGTGGATCCAGGACGGGAGCCGGTGGGGTCCGTCGACGACCACGAGGATCTCGTTCGGGGGGATCCCCGCGGCCGTGATCTCCTCCCAGACACGGGACGCGGCCCGGGTCATGGATGCCAGCGAGGCCTGGAGGACGTTGATCCTGTCCACCTCCTCGGGTGATGCCTGGTCCAGGCACCAGGCGAGGGCCTCGGAGCGCACGGTAGGCTCCAGCGCGGATCGGGCTTTATGGGTCAGGGCTTTGGAGTCGTTCACGCCTTGGATGCGACGGGCGACCGGAAGGGCTACTGCGCCAGCCTGCACGGGACCTGCGAGGCAGCCTCGGCCAGCCTCGTCCGTGCCGATGATATAGAGGAACCCACGACGTCGGGCGTCGTCTTCGATCACCCCGGGAATCCGAGGCGGGGCCTTGAACAGAGAGGCGGGCACCGAAAAGGGCTACCTGCGGCTGAGGCTCTTGATCCGGGCAGCCTTGCCGCGAAGACCACGCAGGTAGAAGAGACGGGACCGACGGACCTTGCCGCGATCCACGATCTCTATTCCGGCGATACGCGGGCTGTGGAGCGGAAAGATCCGCTCGACGCCGATACCATAGGAGAGTTTCCGTACCGTGAAGGTGGAAGAGATCCCCGCCCGACGTCTCCGGATCACGACCCCCTCGAAGGCTTGGGGCCGGGTCCGCTCCTTGAACTCTCCGTCCACCATCTCGACGATCTTGACCAGGACACGCACGGTGTCGCCAGCCCGGAACCGGGGCATCCCCTCATCGCGCATGAACGGCTTCTCTACATGGCTCATCGTATCCATCACTGACCCCTCTCTCCCTTCAGGCGATCCAAAAGAATCGCTGCGGCGGAGCGGACCGAGAGATGGTTGTAATCACAGCCACCGCTGATCGGCTCCAGCACCGCGTCCAGGGAATCAAAAAACTCATGCTCCATCCCCCACCCCGTTCCCAGGGTGAGGATCATGCTTCCTTCGTCCGACTCGATCCGCCGGCGGAGGGCCTCGAAGGACATGGCCCTCGGGTTCGGCCTGGCCGAGGTTCCCACGGTTAGAGGCACGACGCCGCTTCGCCGCTGGACCTCTGCTCGGACCGCCTCGAAATCCGGGACGACCTGGAGCAGCTCGAAGGCCTCACGACGGATGGGGTTGTAGTTCCCTCCCGCCCCCTCGGTCCAGTGGGTGATGAGCTCCTGGACCATGGCCTGCTGCTCCCGAATCGGCGTGACCAAAAAATACCCTGCCAAATCATAGGTTTTGGCGGCCCGCGTTATGTCATGGATGTCCATGTTTGTCACGGCGGTGGTCACGATCTTTCGGTTCTTGTCATAGACCGGAAAATGCAGCAGCGAAATATACACTTCCATCACTGGGAATCAAGCAGTTTTCGCTCCTCGTCCGTCAACGGATGACGATCGAAGAGGTCCGGGCGCCGGTCCCGGGTGAGGCGGAGAGATTCACGACGACGCCAACGGGCGATCTCCGCGTGATGCCCTGACAAGAGGACATCGGGGATACCCGCACCCCGGAATTCTCGCGGACGCGTGTAATGAGGGTACTCCAGGCGGCCGCTCGCGTGACTCTCTTCCTCCAGGGAGCCGGCGTTGCCCATGACTCCGGGGACCAGGCGAGCGGTGGCCTCTATCACGGTAAGGGCAGCGGTCTCTCCGCCGGCGAGGACGTAGTCTCCGATGCTGAGCTCTTCGTCGATCCAGCCGCCGTCGATCACTCGCTGGTCCACGCCCTCGTATCGTCCGCAGACCAGGACCACCCGCTCCATCGCTGCGATCTCCTGAACCCGGGCCTGGGTAAGGGGAGCGCCACGCGGGCTCATGAGGATCGTCCGGGAGACGGACTCACGGGACTTGATGTCCTCCAGGGCCCGCACAAGGGGATCCGCCAGCATCACCATGCCGGCGCCGCCGCCGAAGGGCAGATCGTCCACCGTGCGATGCACATCGTCAGTGTAGACTCGGGGATCAACGCGCTCCACCGAGACGAGGCCTTTTTCAACGGCCTTGCCCAGGAGGCTGGTCTCGAGGGGTGAGTCGAAGTACTCGGGAAAGATCGTGAGGACGACGAACTTCAAGGGGGGCTCCCATTGCGATGCTGAGGAGCCTTATTCCATGATTTCGACCATGGCCCGCATCTGGGCCTTGGTCGCTGCGGCGCTGACCACCGTCCGAAGAGCGCGGGCCGTGCGGCCCTGCTTGCCAATCACCTTTCCAAGATCATCAGGGTGGACCCGGAGTTCGAGGATCGTGGTTCGTTCACCCTGAAGCTCATTCACCCGAACATCATCCGGGCTGTCAACCAGGGCACGAGCAACATACGCCACCAATTCCTTCAGCTCCATCTCAACACCTCCGCTGCTTCGCTTACTCCGCACTCATGTGTTTGCGCAGCAGGCTCCGGACGGTATCGGTCGGGGTCGCACCCTTGCTGAGCCAGTACTTGATCCGCTCGCCCTCGAGCTTCACGGCAGCAGGATCAATATTAGGGTCGTAAGTCCCGAGGATCTCAAGGAAACGTCCATCTCTCGGCGCCTGACTGTCTGCCGCAATGATTCGGTAGAACGGATACTTCTTCTTTCCGTGCCGTGCGAGCCGGATTTTGACTGCCATTTCACTCTCCTTGGGCGTCTCGCGGGTCGTCAAATCCACCCGGCAGAACCGGGGTGGAAGGTTTTTACCCTCGCTACCCGCCGGTGTCAAGGGAAAAGCAGGACACCAACGCACGGCATGGCGTGGTTCACTTTATCACGCCAAGTCTGTAGGATTCAAACGGAAACGCGAGGTGAACCATGCTCGAGAGAACGCCCACTCATGTAGTCACACTTGTGCTCGCCTTGATGTTCCTTGTCACTGCCTGCGCCCGCGGCTCCAGGGGAGAAGTCGGCTCACCCGCACCCGACGGCGAGGCCGACGCGCAAGACATTGCGGGCGCCAAAGACGATATCGAGGACGACGCCAGCCCGGGGCTCCAGCCCATGGTCATCACCGACGGGGACGCCCTACGTCCGGCCCAGGAGGGCGATCTCCTGGCGCTCATCACCATCGACACCGGCGGCACCCAATGCCTGTCCAACCCATGGAACGCCGAGTGCACCACCCGTGTCCGCCTGCTGGACCTCACCGACAACACGCCGGTCTACTCCTCCACCGACGTCTACGCGACCAGCGTCCCCCTGCTGGAGAACCAGATCCTGTTCTGGACCGGGTCTGACAACCGCCTTCGGTACCACGAAGTTGGCGGCCCCGGCATCGTCCACCCCCTCGCGGAAGATCCGGACTTCTACGGGATCCAGGGACCGGTCCTGGTCCGAGATGGCGGCGTGTACTGGTACGCTTACGACTATGGCAGCAACAGCTACGCGTTCCACCGATACGACGTATCGAGCGAGTCCGTGGCCCGGATTCGGGCGGCGCAGCACGATTGGCCCTACTTCATGAGCGACCTGGGCGCGCCCCTCGGACCCCAATTCGATATCGAGGGTCAACATGTCGTCTGGCTGCATTACCAGGCCTACGGCGACACCTTTCATTATCGGATCCTGCACGGCACGCTTGGTGAAGACGCCGCTCCGACGCCGCTACCCACCGGGGACGTGAACTGCATCTGGCCCCGAATCAGCGGCGACTGGGTCTACTACCTGTGGTTCAGCCAGGAGCACTGGGAATGCAGTCAGCTCAAGTGCATCTACCACATCTCCCGGGTCCACCTGGAGACCGGAGTGGTGGAGGAGGTCGAGGACGAGGACGCCAGGGTCACGGGCCTGTATCCTCCGCTCCTATGGGAGGGCGGCGTGGGTTGGCTCGACTTCCGCGACGGCACCTATCGGGTGGTCCTCCGTGCCGAGGGCGCCGAGCCCGTCGCCGTCACCCCGACCGAGCGCCCCGTGGGGCTCTTCAGCGGCGTCGATCTGGTCCCCCTCGATGACGGCCGTCTGCGGATCCTCTGGTCAACGCTCTTCGATGGTCATCTGCAGATCTTCGCTGAAGATTGGGGTGGCTGAGAAGGAAAGCTCGGAGAGGCCCACCGGATTGGATAAACCGCAAGGCAGAGTGGTTGGCCGACCGTCTTGACCTCGCCAAGCCGGTGGACCTCTCCGACGAGGGCGATCATAGGGGTTGCCGCGCGGTTCCCAAAAAATTCGACTACGCCCTGTTCAGGAGCTCCAGGAGATCCCGCGCAGCGCCGTGCCGGGGGTCGTCGACGAGGACGGATTCGATGACCGTACGGGCCGCGTCCGACTCCCCCGCGTCCGCCAGGTCGAAGGCCTCCTGGCAGGCGAGATCAAGCTGCGATGGCACGGCGTGCCGCGTCGAAGCGCCCACCATGGACGATGACGCAGACTGTGCCGGCGCCTCAGCTGCGCGCGCCGTGGCCTCCTCCAGCTCCCGCTCCGGGCCCGGGGCACCGGGGAGGAGGATCCGCGCCCTGCGCAGGTGGTCCACCGCTCCCTGCCAGCGGCCGAGATGACGACCGAGGCTGCGGCCCAGGCGCAGGTGGAGTTGTCCCTCCTCATGGGGCGGGAGGCCACTCAACGAGAGGGCGCCTTCGAGCAACTCGACCAGGTCCTCGTGGCGCCCCGCTGCCTCCAGGGCCCGCTCGAGGAACGGGAACCAGCGCCCCGGCTCCTCGTCGAGCTGCCAGGCCAGATCCAGGTATCGAATCGCATCCTCCCAGAGCCCGAGATCGTCCAGCAACACGGCTCCGAGACGACCAGCGACCGCGGCCCGACGACTACGGTCAGGGCTCCACTCGACCCAGCGAACCATCTCAGAGAGCGCCCGCGTGCGATTCGACTCATCCGCTATCAGGGTGACGATGACCTCGAGGGTGGTGTCGTCCGGTGAAACCGTAACGTCACCACCGGTGAGGGCGCTCCAGGCCGAGTCCGCCTGACCGGATCGCACCAGGGCCCGGAACACGAGGTTGCGCCAGTCCGGCGTAGCATCCACCTCGGCCGCCATCCCACGCCTGAGGGCCAGAATTCGCGCCGGAGCGACGGTCTCCTCGAGTGCGGCGAGGAGCCGTGTCGCCGGCTCGGCTCCAGCCCGAAGTGCGGGAATCAAGGCATCAGCGACGTCATCCAGATGATCCTGTCCCAGGACCTCGAGGGCATCGGCGACGAGGGTCTCAGCACCCTCCGGGGTCAGGCTCCCGTCCACCTGCCCGTCCAGGAGCCAGGTGAGCAGTCGACGACGGGTCTCCGGATCTTTATCGGCCGCTGCGACCGCTGCCGAAGAGTACAGGTCCGCGGGGAGGGAGAGGTCTCGCCCGGCAGAATCCCAGAGGGCCAACATGCCTGAGAGATCTCCGTCGGAGATCATCCGACGGGAGGCGGCGTGGAGCAGCTCAGATCGCTCCACACCCGAGGCCATGAACGGGAGCGAGGCCAGCAGATCCGGGAGGGGCACCCCTGCACCGAGGAGCGCCGCACGGGTAGCGAGGATACCGGGATCCCGGGGCAGGAGGTCCGTAGCACGATCAAGGATCGAGGCGCGCAGATCCCCGTCGTCATCCAAACGACGTGCGACCTGCTCGAGGATGAATGCCGCCGCGCCCCGGCGGCCGCGCGCCACGAGGGCAGCGGCCAGATCGTAGCCCGCCTCGGCCATGCCCGCCGGATCCCTGCGATGGGACGCCACCGCGACGCGACAGCTCCTGGCCAGCACCTCGCCCTCGCCCCGCTCGATCATGCGATCCGCCTCGGCCAGCGCCTCGTCGTGGAGGCCCGGCTCACAGGCCTGGAGCACCACGAGGCGTTCCTGGAGGAAGGAATCCCATTCCTCCCCCTCCTTCTGCGCCCGATAGAGGGTGGTCAGGGCCGCAGCCGAATCTCCGTCGCGGAT
This sequence comes from uncultured Myxococcales bacterium, assembly GCA_964576155.1. Taxonomy (GTDB): domain Bacteria; phylum Myxococcota_A; class UBA9042; order CAIXZC01; family CAIXZC01; genus CAZNWW01. Next base: position 15,256 of record CAZNWW010000004.1, read on the forward strand.
GGCCTCGTCCACGTCCTGGTGGAGCCGAGCCGCGTCGAGGCGCTGCAGGAGATCCCGATCGATCTCGTCCGTGAGTTCGTCGCCCTCCCCCACCTCTCGGCGAACCGTGTCTACGGAATCGGCGGGAGCGTACTCCACGGAGAGCTTCCCCGAGCGTGTGCCCAACGCGGCCACGTCCAGCCGGGCCACCGGGACCCGCCAGCCCGCGGAGAGGAAGAGGTGATCCAGCACCGTCGGCAGGACCCTCAGACAATGGCCGTCGGGTTCGCGTCGTGAAACGAGCCCGGCGCAAATGCCCTCCAGCAGCTCTTCGGCGAGGAGGTGCCAGGGCCGGCGGGAGAAGCCCACCATGAGGGTATCCAGCGGGGCCAGCGCTATCTCCCCATCGGGTCCCGGAAGGATCCGCCACCGCGCCACCAGGGCATGCTCCTCCTCAGCTAGCATGGCCACCATGGTGTCTTCCCGGAGATCCAGGCGGCTGAGACGGGTCTCCCCTGCGGCATGGGCCGCAGCCATGAGATCGGCCCCGGTTAGGGTCATTCGGATCGGGTGCAGCGGCGGGTGCACGCGGGTGCCACTTCTGCGCATTGCAGGA
>CAZNWW010000004.1:15860-27227 GCA_964576155.1 uncultured Myxococcales bacterium
CATCGGGCCGAGATCCACCGGCGCAGCCAGGGTCAGCAGCCCCCGCTCACGGGTGATCTCGACGGACAGCGGCAGGGCGGTATGCACGCGAGGCACAGAACCTCCAGACATAGAAATCCGCCCGAAATATAGCACAATGGCACTAACTGTGGGAGGGCCTTCCCTACTTCGCTCTTCGAGCTTCGAAGGGCCTTCGGCGCGCCGGAGACGCTAAAGCGTCGGCAGGTAAGTCTCGATCTCGAAGTCCGTCACCTGGGTGCGATAGCGCTCCCACTCGGCGAACTTGTTCTTGATGAACTTCTCGAAGAGCACCGGCCCGAGGGCCACCTCGACCACCTTGGACTTCCGGCACGCCAGGGTTGCGCCGTAGAGGTCGCCGGGCAGGGAGTCGATCTTCCTGTCAGCGCGCTCCCCGGCGGACATGGAGTAGACGTCGTCCTCGGTGGGGGGCTCGTTCACGTAGCCCTTCTCGACTCCCTCGAGGCCCGCGGCGAGCATCACCGCGAAGGCCAGGTAAGGATTCGCCGCTGCGTCAGGGGCGCGGTACTCAACCCGGCAGGAGGTGGACTGGCCGGGACGGAAGGCCGGAACCCGCACCAGGGCCGAACGGTTCCGGCGACCCCAGACTGTGTACACCGGCGCCTCGTAACCCGGGATCAGGCGCTTGTAGGAGTTCACGCATTGGTTGGTCACCGCGGTGAACTCCTTGGCGTGGGCCAGGATCCCGGCGATGTAGCCGCGGCCGACCTCCGAGAGGTTGTACTCCCCGTCGTCGGAGTACATCGCGTTGACCCCGTTGGTGAACAGGGACTGGTGCACGTGCATCCCTGACCCGTTCACGCCGTTGATCGGCTTGGGCATGAAGGTCGCGTAGAGTCCCCCCTCGCGGGCGATCTCCTTGATGATGACCTTGGCGATGACGATCTGGTCCGCCATGAGGAGCGCCTCTTCGTAGCGGAAGTCGATCTCGTGCTGGCCCGCCGCGACCTCGTGGTGTGCGGCCTCCATGCGCATCCCCATCTCGCGCAAGGTGGCCAGGGTGCGAGACCGCACCGTCGCCGACTGGTCCAGGGGGAGGACATCGAAGTAGCCGCCTGCGTCCGGCGGGACCGGCGTCTTCGAGTCCGGGAAGTAGAAGAACTCCAGCTCGGGACCGATGTAGAAGTGGTCGAAGCCCATGTCCTTGGCGCGCTTGAGATTACGGCGTAGGATGTAGCGGGGATCCGATTCCAGGGGCCGGCGATCCGGGTACAGCACGTCGCAGATGAAGAACGCGGAGCGCACCCCGCCGTCCTGGAGCGGGAAGATCCGGAAGGTGTCCAGGTCGGGCATGGCGATGAGGTCGGACTCCTCGATGCGAACGAAACCCTCCACCGAAGAGCCGTCGAACTGTATGCCCTGGTCCATCGCGTTGTCGAGTTGGCTCACGTCGATGTTGAGCCCCTTCAAGTTGCCCAGTACGTCCGTGAAGAAGAAGCGGATCACGTTGATCTCTTCTCTCTCCACCGTCTCTTTGATGGTCTTCCGGTCCATGTTCATGCGATCCTCCAGGTCGATGGTTCTTGTCAGGGAATGTAGGGAACAGGTCTTGACGATGAATGTGCCCCTTCAGAAAGGAAAGTCAAGCCTGAATTACCTGATTTTCGTCTCCGGCAGAGCGTCCCTGAGGCGCTGCTTGCCTTCCTGGGTGACCCTGGTCGTCTCCAGTGACAAGAGACGGAGGCCCGAGGCCTTGGCGAGGTATGGGACCGAGGCGTCGGAGACCTCGGTCTCGTCGAGGACGAGCGCCTTGAGCTTTGGGAACGCGGGGACGGTCTCCATGGCCGCGTCGGTGATCCCCGGAAGCTCTTGCGCCTTGATCACCTCCAGGGACGGCGCCCCGGACAGGGTGCCGAAGCCCACGTCGGTGACGTTGGTCTCCTCGATCTCGATCTTACGCAAACGCGGCATGCGTATCAGGATGTCCATACCCGGATCTCCCACGGGACAATGCTCCAACTCCAGGATCTCGAGGGAGGTCGCCGGCAGGAGACCGGCCAGCCCTGCGTCGGTGACGTCGACGTGGTTCAGTTCGAGGAACAGCAACCTCTCGAGGGCCCCGAGGTGCCTGAGCCCCTCTTCCTTGTGTCGTACGGCGCGTGCCCGTAGGACCCGGAGTCCGGTGAGCTTCGCCAAATCCGGGGCGGACGCGCCGGTGAGCCAGAAGGGGACGTCGAGCTCCATCAATGACGTCAGACTGACGAGCTCGGCCATGCCCGGATCCTCCACCGCGGTGGCCCGGAGGTCAAGGCGCCGCAGCCGCTTGAGATCGTCAAAGCGGCCCAGGGTCTCGCTGTTGGCGCGGGTGTTCGAGATATCCAGCGCACGGAGGCTCTTCATACGTGAAACCTTGTCGAGGCGGGCCGCGCTCAGCCAGGTTCGGCTGAGGCGAAGTTCGTCCAATCGGGGACCGTCCCCGACGAGGAGAGAGAGGTCCGCATCACGGATCCCGGTGTCGGAGAGATCGAGAAACCGAAGATCGTAGAGCGCAGTGATCATGTCAATGCTGCCGTCCTCGAAGGGGATCTTCGTGTCCTTGAACGAGAGGGCCACCAGGCCACCGGAGACAGGCGCGATGGAGGGGAGCATGGCGGCCTCGAGGTGAATCCCTTCGATGTAGAGAAGGGACGGGGTCCAGCGTCCATGGTCCAATCCCTTGAATACGTCCGGCGGGAGTGACCCGCCCCTCAGCACGAGACCCCTGAACCGGGGCGCTACCGCCTGGAAGAGATCCCTGGTCCAGGCGCAGTCGTCCACCACCAGCACCTTCCCGGGGAACCCGATGCCGTCCAACACGGACGCGAGGGACGCCTCGCTGGGGCAACCCGCTTCATGGTAGAGGATCCGGGCGACGGCGACGTCTTCCTTCCCTGCGCCGGGCAGCCGCGCCCCGGCGACTGCGCCGTTGACCCTGAGGACGGAGCCCTGCCACTCCCAGTCCAGCACTGTGCGTACCACAAGCGGCTCTCCGGGCGTCCCGGAGGAGGCATCGGGGGACTGTGCGGCGCGTAGACCCGCGTCCCAGACAATTCCGGTTGTACTGCGCTTGTCGAGCCAGAGCATCGCGCCCTCGGTGGGCGCTATCTTGAACCGGGTCAGGATCCCGGCTTCGCGCAGCTCCACCACGTCGATTATTGTCTCGCTCCGCCCGGCGCGCTTCTTGCAGCCCGGAGCGAAGCTCAGCCCGATCAGTACAACAGCCAGGATCCAGGTTGTCCGTGTCACGTGTTCACCTCCCTGAAGATCTGTCTCTTATATCGGATCGGGACGCGATTGTCGTTGACAACCCCAAAGCATTCCGCTATCCAATCCCGCCATAAAGAAGACCATGGAGTCACACATGAAAACGATCCGAACACTTACCATCCTCTTCTCACTCATCGCCCTCGGCGCATGCGGCAGCGGCGACGCAGCCGGCCCCGAGACCGGCGAAGACGTGAGCACCAACGAAGACGGCATCATCGAGCCCATCGGCTGCGAGACCAGCGACGAATGCATCGGCAAGATCGAGCCCGGCGCCTGCCAGGAAGTTGCCTGCGTCCAGAGCACCTGCCAGATCGTCCCCGTGCTCAACGGCTCCACCTGCGATGACGGGGATCCCTGCACCGAGACCGACAAGTGCTTCCAGGGCACCTGCGACGGCGGCGAGGTCAAGACCTGCGACGACGACAACACTTGCACCGACGACAGCTGCGACGCGGCCACGGGCGAGTGCCTCTACGTCGACAACACCGCTACCTGCGACGACGGCAACATGTGCACCGGCGATGATCACTGCGACAGCGGCGCGTGCGTCTCCGGAGAGAACCTCTGCGACTGCCAGACCGACGAGGACTGCGATACATACGAGGACGGCGACCTCTGCAACGGCACCATGATGTGCGACGCCAACGAGTGCAAGGTGGATCCGGACACCGTGGTGGACTGCACCGACATGGCCGTCGCCGAGTGCAAGATCGGATACTGCGAGGCCGGCAGCGGTGAGTGCCAGACCAAAAACGCCGAGAACGGCACCTCTTGCGACGACACCGACGCGTGCACCATCGATGATCTCTGTGATGCCGGCGCATGCACCGGCGATGCGATCGATCCCGACGACGGGAACGAGTGCACCGACGACGCCTGTGACCCGGCCGATGGCATCCAGAACACCCCGGTTGCCAACGGCACCGAGTGTAACGACGGCGACCTCTGCAACCTTGACTACGTCTGCGAGGACGGCACCTGCGCGGGCACCGACAACCCGGACTGCGAGTGCGAGGCCGACGAGGATTGCATCCCCTTCGAGGACGGCGACCCCTGCAACGGAACCCTGACCTGTGACGCCGGCTCCTGCGTAGTGAACGAGGACACCATCGTGACCTGCGACGCCACGGGAGACTCCTGCACGACCAACCTGTGCAATCCTGCTACGGGCGAGTGCGAGGCGGGGACTGAGCTCAACGGGACCCCCTGCGAGGACGCCAACCTCTGCACCGAGTTCGACTACTGCGCGGACGGAACCTGCGTGGGCCTCCCGCTTGACTGCGACGACATCAATGCATGCACCGCGGACTCCTGCGATCCCATGACCGGCTGCGTCAATGATCCCATCGACGGCTCCTGCGGCGATGGCGACCCGTGCACCCTGGACGACGCCTGCGTGGCTGGTGTCTGCGTGGGGACCCCGGATCCCGCGTGCGTATGTCAGAATGATGTGGAATGCGACGCGTTCGAGGACGACGACCTCTGCAACGGCACGCTGATTTGCGAGGGCAACAAGTGCGTAGTGGACCCGGTCACCGTGGTGGATTGCGAGATCGAGGATCTGGGCGCCTGTGAATTCGCCAACTGTGAGCCCCTGACCGGCTTCTGCATCGTGATCACCGTGCCCGACGGCGTGGCCTGCGATGACAGCGACGCGTGCACCGAGAACGACAAATGCGTGGCGGCCGAATGCCAGGGCGCCCCCATGAACTGTGACGACGGGAACCTCTGCACCACTGACGCATGCGACCCGCTCATGGGCTGCACGTACACCCTCAACACCCAGAGCTGCGACGACGGCAACGACTGCACCCTGAACGATGCTTGTGACGAGGGCTTCTGCACCGGCGATCCAAATCCCGAGTGCCAGTGCGAGACCGACGAGGCCTGCATCCCCTTCGACGACGGTAACTTCTGCAACGGCACACTCTCCTGCGTGGCTTATAAATGCGAAGTGAACCTGGACAGCGTCGTGGAGTGCGACACCGCTGGCGACACCGCGTGCCTGATCACCGCCTGCCAGAAGGACACCGGCGACTGCGTCCAGGTGACCCTGGCGAACGGCAAGGCCTGCGACGACGGCGACGCCTGCACCCAGGTGGACGCGTGCCTCGGCGGCGTCTGCATGGGCTCCAGCCCTCTGACCTGTGACGATGAGAACCCCTGCACCGACGACTCCTGCGACGCTGCGGCCGGCTGCCTCTTCGTCCCCAACACCGACCTCTGCGACGACGGCGACCCCTGCACCGGCGGTGACGTCTGCACGGACGGCGTCTGCCAGCCCGGCGACGAGGACCTCTGCCCGGAGCTCTGCAGCTCAGATTGGACCCTCACCTGCGGCGGCTCGGATGCGTGGAACAACGGTTGGAGCGGCTCCACCGATGTCGTCGCCGAATATGAATGCTCGCCCTTCGAATACGAAGGCCCCGAGTACACCTACACCTGGACCGCGCCTTACGACGCTGTGGTCACCGTGACCCTCACCGACGAGGAAGCGGAGACAGACCTCATGGTCCTGGACAACCTCGGCGACGGCTGCGTTCCGGGCAACTGCCGGGACTACGACTTCACCACGGTGACCTTCGACGCGCTCGAGGGGCAGGCCTTCTACTTCGTGGTGGACGGCTACGAGGAGGGCATCTTCGAGGGGGAGGGCGCGTTCACCATCAGCGTGGACTGCCAGCCCGTGCACGAGCTGGTCTGCGATGACGGCATCGACGATGACGGCGACGGCCTCACCGACTGCGACGACGAGGAAGACTGCCTCGGCACCGAGGCCTGCCCGCTGCCGCTCTGCGAGCCCGATTGGGACCTCGGCTGCGGCGAGAGCGACTCCTGGGCCAACTACTATGCAGGCAACACAAACCTGATCGACGAGTACACCTGCAGCAACTGGTCCTATGCCGGCCCGGAGTACACCTACACCTTCATCTCCCCGGTCTCCAAGACGATCACCGTGACCCTCACCGACGAGACTGCGGCGACGGATCTCATGATCCTCGGCGGTGGCGATGGCCTCTGCGACCCGGACGAGTGCCTGGCTTTCGGCTTCGACTCCGTGACCTTCGACGCTGAGGCGGGGGCGCTGTACTACTTCGTGGTGGATGGCTGGAACGGCGCCGAAGGGACCTACACCATCACCGTCGAGTGTCCGCCGGACGTCGAGACCGTCTGCGACGATGACATCGACGACGACGACGACGGCCTGACAGACTGCGACGACGAGGACTGCGCGCTGGCCGAGGCCTGCCTCACCGACTGCAACCCTGCGGCCTTCCCCTTCGAGGTCTCATGCGGCTTCGAGGAGGACTGGTTCAACTACGGCTCTCTTTCCAGCGACAAGGTCGACAACTGGGGCTGCACCGAGGACCTCCTGGACGGCCAGGAGTACGTGTACAACTTCATCGCGCCCTACGACGCTGCCGTCACCATCGCCCTCACCGACGAGAGCGCGGAGACCGACCTCCTGGTGGTCCCGGCGACGGACGGCTGCGCGCCGGCTGAGTGCATCGAGCACGGCCTGTCCACGGTGACCTTCGACGCCACCGCGGGGACGCTCTACTACGTCATCGTCGATGGCTACCAGGGCGCCGAGGGCTCGTACCACATCTCCTTCGGCTGCGTCCCGGAGACCGAACAAGTCTGCGACGACGGCCTGGACGAGGACGAAGACGGCCTGGCGGACTGCCTGGACACCGATTGCTTCGGCGGCGGCCTCTGCGAGGACGCCTGCGTGGCAGACAACGAGGCGCCCCTGGAGCTGGGCTGTGACTCCCACGACGAGTGGCAGAACAACGGCATGGGCAGCTTCGAATTGATCGACAGCTACCCCTGCAACTCCTACGCGTACCCGGGCCCCGAGTACGCCTACACCCTGGTGGTGGAGGACGACAGCGCGGTGACGATCACTGATGACAACATCAACATCGACATCCTGGTCCTCGAGGACCTCGGCACCGGGTGCAACCCCGCCGCCTGCATGACCTACGGCCTCAACACCGTCACCTTCGACGCCCTCGCCGACGTGGTCTACTACGTTGTGATGGACGGATACAACGGAGAAGCGGGCAGCTACATCCTCGACGTCACCTGCGAGTAGTCCCTACTTCCCTTCCAATATCGCTTTGATCGGGTATTCGGGGACGATGTCCACCGGCACGTGCTCGAGCTCGCTCAGCTTCGCCTGCACGTCGCCTGACAAGAGCCCATACTCCATGATGAGGGCGCCGGCGCCTGCGTAGTCCCCGTCGAGGGCTATCTTGACCATGGTCTCGCAGAGCTTCGCCACTGCGGGTTTCAGAGCGTCGACCTTCACCCGGTAGCGTCGGGTCGTCGGGTCATAGACGAAGACCCCCTCCGCGGCCAGGAAGTTGAAGGCGATGGCCTTGGCCACGCCATGTGCGCCGCCGGGATCGAGGCGGACCACGCGGAAGGCCGCTGTGAGCCATGTCACCGCAGCGCTGATCGGGGTCAGACCCTCCAGCACGCCGTCAGCGGCGAGCTGGAGGAGGATCGCCAGGCCCAGGGCGTCCGAGCGGGCCTCCTCTACGATCTGGCGGCGCTGCCGCAGCTTTGTTCGGGGATCCACCTCGTCCGCACCGATGATTGGTGCGATCCCGTGCGCCAGCTGAACCGCAATAAGGAGATGGTAGTAGGAGTTGAAGTCCAGATGCACCAACTGCTCCTCAGCCACGACGTGATGGCTCAGGGGGATCCAGGAATGACTGAACTTGGCGCGAGCGACGTTGCGCAGGATCACCTGTCGACTACCCTTCTGCTGACGAACCCTGACATCGTTGGGGAGGGAGAACGCGCTGGTCGGCGCGCCGGCCCGGGTCTCCCCGGCCGCGTAGATCTCGTCGGCGATGGTCACCGGCGCCTGCTTCTTTGTGGACAGCCGGCCCCGGCTCTCGGCGGAGATCGGGAGCCCCGCCACCAGCTCCTCCATTCGGCTGACGAGGGCCGCGAACCGCTTCGTCTCGTTGTCGTCCCTGATGGCAATGATCGCCTCGAAGGACGCCTTCGCACCCCAGAGGTGATCCTCATAGAATTCGTAGGGTCCGAAGACCACGACCAGGGGACTGGCCGCGGTCTCCATCCAGGCCAGCTCGCTCTCGAGGTAATCGCCGCTCAGTAACGCGTCTGCCCGCGTCACCAGGAACTCCTCGAGCGTATCATCCTTGGCGTAACCAGTAGCCTCGCGTAACGCGGTGGCGGCGCGGCCCAGCTCCGTTCGAAACTTTTCGGCGTAGGGGATGGACACGAAGCCATCGCCCTGGCGCTGGACTACAGCGTAGGGCCCCATGAGGGTCCCGATATGCTCCGGATGGAGGTTCAGGTAGCCATCCAACTCGCGACGGGATGCGTCCGAGGGGTAGAACCCTGCGCCGAGGGGGCGGGACCGACGCCCGATGAAATCCTGGCTGTCCCGCAGCCGGTCCCAGGGTCCGTAATGGATCTCCATGAGGCGCGCTAGCCGCGTAGCGCGCTCGCTGCCGTCCTCCAGGAGGGACTCGTACCACCCGCGCCCCACGTCAGAGACCTGGTGCCAAAAGACGTAGTCGATCCAGTCCGCAGCCTCAACCAGCTTCCCGATGACCTTGAGGTCCCGCGGCGTGAGGTGCCCCGGCTCTACCCCGATGGACGCCGGGGCAAACTGTTTCAGCCGCGCCTCGATCTCCGCGTCGCTCTCGGCGTGAACCAGGAGCGTCCCGGCATCATCCCCTTGGGCCGGCATCGCCGTGGACGGCGAGACCAGGAACAGCCCGACAACCACGGTCAACCAAGCTCCGGCACCCCTCCATTTCCCGCGCATGATCCCTCCTCCGCACAAGCGGTTGACGCGCAACACATTTAATACCTTTATCTGTAATCAGCATATGGCATCCGCGCACACGAGGCCACCGATTCAGCTTACCCTTGAACCCGTACCGGCCTACGGTATGATGAGTCCTCCGGAGGAGGCTGCCGACATGCGACGACTCACCCTGATCCCAGTGCTCCTGGCGATCGCCCTGGCGGGCTGTGACAGCAGCAGCGAAGAGATTGAGGAAGAAGACGTCACGATCCCCGAGGCGGCGTTGGTCCCCGTGGAGCGCGGACTCATCGTCCGCACCGGGGAGCTCCTGGACACCCCCAACTTCAAGGTCGGGGATATCAACGTATTCAAGGGCAACACTGCAACGATCCGGGCCCGGTGTCCGGTGAAGATCACCGAATGCCTGCCGATCCACATCTGCCGACCCTCGGCCAGCAGCATCCCCGAGGAGTTCGCTTCCCTCGACGAGGTCTGCGCTACCAAATCCGACGTGATCTCCGACCAGGTCCAGGTGATCACCGACATCTACGACGGCATGGGCTTCGTGGCCAAGCTCGCAGAGAGCGACGATGGCTTCGGCTACGTCCGGGTATGGGTGAAGGACATCGACGGTGTGGGGGCAGGGGCCATGCTGTCTCTCGAGTATAATCTCCTGTTGGAATAGGTGGGTTGAATACCGCCGCCGGTCCGCCGTCCGACGGCGACCGCGGCGTGCACGAACAAGGAAGGAGGAACCCCATGCGATGGATGCGGATCATGATCCTCGCCCTGACTCTGAGCCTGCTGGGCTGGGCAGCCCCGGAGACGAGCTTTGCGGAGGGACAGGATAGCCCCAGGGCGAAGATGGTCTCGGGCAAGGACCGGAAGAAGAACAGAAACAAGAAGAAGATCAAGAAGGTCCGGAAGAAGAAGGGCAAGAAGATCCGGAAGAAGAAGAAGCCGAAGAAAAAGCCGAAGAAGCGGGGGTTCACGGAGCCCAAGTGGTCCGTGGGTGTCCGGGGCGCCGCAACTCCCGTGAGCGGCATGGACGTGGTAGAAAACGACGGCGACCAGCAGGAATACGATCCTCGCATGGCGTTCGGCGTCGGCCTCATCACCCAGTACCGAATCTTCGACAAGCCCTCGATCTACATCCTCGGTGAATTCACCCACTGGTGGCACGAACTGAAGAACCAGACGACATCCGAGAAGGACAGCCTGATAACCGTTTCTGCGGGCGTGCGCTTCAACGTCTGGGGCCAGGCCAACAAGGCCAGGGACCGGGTCTTCGTGAAGGCCCTCGTGGGGTACACCTATTACGCTGCGAACAACAAAAACTCGAAGGGAGGCGCCATCGGTGGTGCCAACCGCTCCGGGATCTACTTCGGCGGCGGCGTGGGACTGGAGCACCTCTTCAAGGCGCTGCCGCTGTCGGTGTTCGTAGACACCGGAATCTACAACCACAACTTCTCCATCGATCCTGCCAAGGGCGAGAAGGAGTCGTCCCTCCTGACCTGGGAGATCGGCGCCGGTATCTTGTACCACTTCTAGTCGGAGCCCTTGTGTCACAGCGAATCCAGGTCCTGCCCGAGTGGCTCAAGAATCAGATCGCCGCGGGTGAGGTTATCGAGCGCCCCGCGTCGGTGGTGAAGGAGCTCGTCGAGAACTCCCTGGACGCGGGCTCGACCCACATCGTCGTGGAGATCACCGGTGGCGGTGTGGAACGTATCCGAGTAGTGGATAACGGCCACGGTATGAGCGCCGAGGACGCCCTAACGAGCCTGGAGCGCCACGCGACCAGCAAGCTCCGCTCCATGGATGATCTGAAGCGGATCCGGACCATGGGGTTCCGAGGGGAGGCTCTCCCGAGCATCGCGTCGGTGAGCCGCTTCGAACTCAAGACTCGGGAGCGGTCTGCGGACGGCGGCACTGCGATCGGCATCACCGGGGGACGGGACCTCACAACCTGGGACGTGGGGATGCCGCCGGGCACCGACATCGTCGTGGAAGATCTGTTCTACAACGTCCCGGCGCGACGCAAGTTCTTGAAGAAGCCGGCGACGGAGACCGGGCGGATCACCGAGATCATCCAGCGCGTGGCGTTGGGCAATGCATCAGTACACTTCACCCTGGTGGTGGACGACCGGCGAACCATCGACACGCCGCCCGCGCGGACTGACCTGGAGCGGATCTACGGGATCTTCGGAGCGAAGGTCTGTGACCACCTCTACGAGTGCATCTTCCAGGGTGAGATCTCGGTGGACGGCTTCGTCTCCGCGCCGACC
>CAZNWW010000005.1:0-18131 GCA_964576155.1 uncultured Myxococcales bacterium
GCTCGCCGTGCTCTACGGGGCCTACAGCGCGCTCGCCCTGGGGGGCGCGGGCTGCGCCCCGACGCCGAAAAAACGGGAGCGCTCCAAGGCCCGGAAGAAGCGCACCCGGGCCAACAGAAGAGCCCTGGCCGGGAGCCTCCTCTTCGTCCCCCGCCTCGAAGGCATCCCCCTCCCCGACGGGGCTGTCCACGACGGCTACGTCTGCGCGGTGGACGTGGGCGGCGGCATCAAGGGCCCCCGCATGGACCTCTTCGTGGGCTGGGAGGGCGGCGGCAACCCCTACTACCCGTCCTGCCGCAACTCCAACGCGTTCCTGCGCGCGGGCATCGAGACCCTCGTGCCATGGGATTGGCACGAGTGGGCGTTCAGCGACGAGAAGGGAAAGTGGGATCGCACCGCTCGTGAGGAGTTCAAGAGAAACGCACCGGGGAAGGGGCTGGAGATCCACCTCGTCGAGGGCGTCCGCTGCCGCAAGGTGGCCCGATGAGGGGTGCGGCGTTCCTCGTTCTGGTCCTGGCCCTCGTGGCCTGTGACGGCTGGAAACAGAAGCTCTACAAGCCTCGCTTCAAGACCCGCTGCGAGATTCTGGAGCAGCGTTGCCGCTTCCTCAACCTCGGCGACCCCGGCGAGGTCTGCGTCCGGGTGGACCTGCTGCGCACCGAGGACGGCGCGCCCCTGCGCTCTCACCCCGTCTGCTCGGGTACCGTGCCCACCAATGGAGAGATCTGGGAAAAAGTCACCTTTCCCGCGGATCCCTTCACGCATTGCATGGGTGACGATCTGAAGGGCAACTTCGTGAAGAAGTGCTCGGTGACGATCACCGAGCTCTCTCGCACAGCAGAGTAACCTCGAATTCCCTGTGGGAGGGCCGTCCACGGCCCGATTTCAGCCCTTCTTGATACCCAGGAACTTGGCGAGCGCGAAAGTGAGGAACACGGCGCCGAAGCTGAAGAGTGCGCCCATCTTGACGCTGTCGAGGAGTTCTCCCGCTGGGAACGCCACCACGCTGATGAAGAGGGCCACGGTGAAGCCGATGGCCGCGGCCATGCCCACCACCAGCAGGTCCTTGGTCCCCATGCCCTCGGGGAGCTCCAGACCGGCGAGCTGGCCCAGCTTGGTCATGAGGACGATGCCGACGGGCTTGCCCACGATGAGCCCCGCCAGCACCAGCCAGGTGCCCACGCCCATCGCAGAGAGCGCGACCCCCGCGTTGACGAAGCCGAACAACCCCAGGATGATCTCCACGGGGCTCTTCCACCAATGCTCCATCTTGTTCAGGGTGTCGGTGCCTTCGCTCTCCCCCGGGGCCCAGATGCCCAAGTCTGTGTGCTCGTGGGGCATGAACCAGGCCAGGGGCACCAGCGCCAGGGCCGGATGGATCCCGCCGAAGAAGAACCCGAACCAGGAGAGCACACCGGGGACAAGGAGATAGGCCCAGAAGTTGTGGATGCGGAGCTTCTTCCAGAAGAAGACCGACGTGGCGAGGGCCGCGCCCACGAACATGGCGAAGACCACCATCTGGTGCGCAGCGAGGAAGCTGCACCCCACGACTTCGCCGAAGTTCACCATGAGGGGCTGGGGGTAGAAGATCGCCAGGACGATGAGGCCGCCGGCGTCGTCCGCGATGGCCAGGAGCAGCAGGAAGACGATGGGCGCCGGGGTTTTTCCATTTGCGTCGGTACGTCCCCAGATTAACTTGGCGACCAGGTACGAGAACGCGATGTCCGTGGCCATAGGGATGGCCCAACCGGGCATGAGCGTGGGCATGAGCATCTTGGCGCCCACGATGTAGATGATCGCGGGCCCTGCCATCCCGCCGATTGTGGCGAGGAGCGGCAGGCTCGCTGTACGCATGGTGGACAGCGAGCCGCCGGGTAACATCGCCTCCCTGATCTCCTTGCCGGCCAGCAGGAAGAAGAAGGCCATGAGGACATCGTTCACTGCGAAATGGAACGCGTGGTTGTGCGCGACGCCATGATAGGAGTGCTCTCCCATGTTGGCCCATACCAGGGCCAGCACAGCCCCGGCGATGAGGAACAGGGAGTTCTCCAGCAGGAACGTGATGACCCCGCCCTTCTTCTTCTCGTGACCGCTCATGACATCCCCTCGAACCGGTTATCCCTCGACCTCATCATTGCCGCGGCTCCAGGATTGTCAACCGTCAGGCCCGTTGACACCCCGAACCTCTTCCCAGAGACTTTACTTTCAACACAGGGCGGAGCTGCGTGATGGGTGTATTGCATGTAATAGGCCTGATACGGGACATGCTTGACATCAACAAGTCGGATGCGGCGAAGGTGGCCGAGCTGCGGGAGGAGCGTTTCAGGACGATCCTGGGACATGCGGTGCGGCGCTCCGCTTTCTACCGTGACTTGTACCGCGGCATCGACATCAAGACCTGCACCGTGACCGACCTGCCCGTGGTCACCAAACAGGACATGATGGATCACTTCGACCTCTTCGTTACCGATGAGGCCCTGAAAAGAGAGGAAATCCGCCAGTGGCTTCAGGACAAGGATAATCTGGGGAGAATGTACAAGAGGCGGTTCATCCCCATTCAGACATCGGGGAGCACCGGCGAGAACGCCCTGGTTGTATATGACCGTGCTGGCTTGGACCATGTCCACGCCGCTTTCGTAGCCAGGAATCCCTACCCCGAGGAACCCACGGGCTGGGAACAGCTCAGGGTTCTGATGGACAACCTGTTCTTTCGCAGTTCGAGAATAGCGCTGGTGATGATGACGGGGGGGCCATACCCTGCGTGCACCGCCTCGCTGTACACGCCGCCTCTTCATAATCTCTTCGTGAAGACAAAGATCATCTCGCTCCTCGATCCTGTCGACCGCATCGTGCAGGCGCTCAACTCCTTCCAACCGAGCAGCCTCCTGGCCTATGCCTCTGTCCTGGAGATGCTGGCCCGGGAGCAGCTCGCCGGGAGGTTGCAGATCAGCTTTGACAGGCCGACCTCGACCCTTGCGTCCGGCAGCGAGCCCCTGTCCGAGGTGACCAGGAAGCTGGCCAGGGAGGCCTGGGGCGTGAACATCCAGGACACCTACGGAACCGCGGAATGCCTGGTGATGGCCCGCTCGTGCAAACGGGCCCAGCGCATGCACGTGATGGACGACATGTGTATTTTGGAGGTGGTCGACCGCCACAACAACCCGGTGCCGGCCGGACAGGTGGGCGAGAAAGTTCTGGTGACCAACCTGTTCAACTACGTGCAGCCGTTTATCCGTTACGAGATCAGCGACGTCACCGGGTACGCGACCGAGGCCTGCGACTGCGGGTGGCCGTTCCCCACGCTTCTGCCGGTAGAGGGCCGCACCGACGACATTTTCTATATCGAGCGGCCCGACGGCGGGTACGAGGCGATCCACCCGACCCTCTTCATGGGACCCCTTGGGATGCGGCCGCGCGCAGGAGCGACTCGAGCGCAGGGCTTCGGGCCTCGCCGGCGCGGATCGCCAGGCAGAGCGCGCAGCCCGGCCGCTCGGCGAGGATGGGCAGCAGGGACTCCAGGTGCGGGTAGGAATCGAACTCGTCCGCCAGGATGAAGTGCACGCCCTCCATGGGGGCCGGCCCAGCAAGGACGTCTTCGTCAGGCCCGTCCGGCGCCGCCGCTTCTTCGTGGACACAGCCCGGCAGCGCGGCGATCGAAAGGCAGAGCAGGAACAGCAGGTGATCGGGCCGGCGCACAGCTTCCCCCCAATCAAGGATGGTGGACGTGGCGGATCGGTTGACTCTTGCTCATAGAGACTGCCAAGATATCGACAGGAAATCACCAACAACCTTCGCGACGCGTCGTGAGACGATGGAGAAGGCCTCGCAGATGGGATTCCGAGTTCAGTCGATCGCCCTGGGTTTGTCGATGGCCACGTGGCTCCTGGCAGGATCCTGCTCTCGGACTCCTGCGGACGACTTCCATGCGTTCATCGAGCAGGTGACAGACACCGCGACCGGTGAGGTCCTCCCGGATCCGGACGACGCAGCGGTCACGCCGGACGCGGCGGGCGACTTCGGTGCGGGGTCTGTTGACCTGACCGGCTCCTTCGTGTTCGTGTTCCAGACTGAGCTCCAGTCCGAGCCGCGGGGCGACGTGGTCCTGGTGCTCACCCAGCAGGGTGCGATCCCCACGGGCGGCGCCGTGGTGTCCGGGGAGGCCCTGTCTTTGCAGTATCCCGACGTGGTCCTGGGCACGATTCCGGAGGTGTCGATTCCACCCGAGGGGGCGTTCGACCTGGAGATCGCCGACTTCCTGATCCCCCCGGGACAGGAAGCGCTGCTCCCTGACGGCGGGACGGCGGAGATCCTCATGCACGTCCAGATCGTGGACGACGCGCTGTTCTGCGGGGACATCGACTTCCACCTTCTGGAGCCCCTGGACCTTCACCAGGAGGGGGAGTTCGCCTGCTACCGGAAGGACGTGATCGAGCCGGGCGGGCCGAGGTGTCCAGAATGAGGCAGCGGAACACGATACGGGTCGCCGTCTTCATAGTGATCCTCCTGCAAGGCGTTGAGGTGCAGGCGAGCGGGTTCCTGCTGTCCAAGTTCGGGGGCGATCTCGGGTACCCCACGTCCTTCGGCGCGGTCTCGGTGTTCTGGAACCCCGCCGCCATGGCCTACCGGCCCGAGACGAGCATCCTGTTGGAGCACACGCTCCTCTACCGCCGAATCGACTACGACCGGAAGGCGCCGATCGTGGACGATCCGTCCAACACGGGCGTCGGGAGGTTGAGGAACTGGCTCCAGTTGCCCTACCTCGGCGCGAAGAGCAACTTTGGCCTGGAGCGCGTGGCCTTCGGGGTGGCGGCCTATCCGCCCTTCGGTATGCGCTCGGTCTGGGAGCACCGGGATGGGCCCCAGCGCTGGCAGCTCATCAACGGGAACCTGACGACCTGGTACGCGACGGGCGCGGTCGGCGTGAAGCTCCCGTGGAACCTCTATATCGGAGGCTCGGTAAGCTACACGTACACCGCGATCGAGACGGTGCGGGCGGTTAGCTACGATTTGAGCGTGGACGACTCCGGCGGGACAGCGGTGACCTACGTGGACGACCCGGCCAAGGAGGGCCGGGGATGGGTGGATGTGGATGACCACGGGGTGGCCTACGGGGTCGGGGTCCTCTGGGTCCCGGTGCCGGAGGTCCGGGTGGGGCTCTCGTATCTGAGCCGGCTGACCGTGAACGCGGAGGGTTCCCTGCGCCAGGCAGACCGCCTCGGGAATGTGAAAAAACAGGAAGCGACCCTGGACGGCACCTTTCCGGACGCCATCCACTTCGGCGCGGAGTACACCCCGGTGACCGGGCTCGATCTGCGCCTCGGGGTCTCGTGGGTGCATTGGTCGGTCTTCGACCGGCAGATCCTGACCGTGAAGGACGGCATCGCGGCCGGCACCGATCTGGTGCGGACCCTCCCCAGGGCCTACCGGGATTCATGGATCATCCGGGGAGGAGCCAAGTACCGGTTCCTGAACTGGCTGGACATCTACGTGGGCGGGGGATGGGACCAGAGCCCGATCCCGCCGAAGACCCTGGAGCCCTCGCTGTTCGACCTGGACAAGTTCGGCTTCAGCTTCGGTGCGGTGTTCTACCCTTGGGAGCACATGGTACTCACCATCGGCTACAACCACGTCTTCCACCTGCGCGAGGAGGTGAAGACGAGCGTCCTTTCCCCGCCCTCCAATGGGACCTACGAGGCGAAGGTGGACATCCTCCACACCAGCATGGAGCTCCGGTTCTGACAACTGCTCCCCCGGTGCCGTCTCATCCATGGATACGGCGGCGTGGTCGACACCGGCCTCGGGCTAGCCCAGCAGATCCGACGCCGCGTCGCCCAGGTGGGCGAGGTGCTCCTTCAGGCGGCGGCGGCCGCGGGCGCACATGAGGTTGATCGCTCGGCGGCTCACGCCGAGCTCTTCTGCGAGTTCCGCGGTGGGGCGGCCCTCGAGGACGCAGGCCTTGAGTGTATAGCGCTCCCGTGAGGGGAGAGAGTCGAGGGCCGTGCGGAGCGCGCTGACCATCTCACGGCGGGTGAGGGTGGATTCGATGCTCGAAGTCCGGGGTAGCGGGGGCGCGGTTGCGGGATCCCGGACCACGAGGATCTGCTCGCCCCCCGGGGTGTCCGGGCGGGTCCTTTCACCGATGCAGCGGACGCCGCGGTTCTCCCGGCGGAGCATGTCGAGCATGCGGCCCCGCGCCGAGATGGCGGCCATGGCCATGAAGGGCGCGCCCCGGCCGGGGTCGAAGCGCCCCGCGGCCTCTGCAAGACCCAGCAGGCCCGAGCCCACCAGGTCCTCCCGCCAGGATATCGATCCCCAGCCCGCGGTCATACGTTGCGCCAACCTGTACACCATGCTGATCTCCCTGCGCGTGATCTCTATCATGTTCCACCCCCCCTTGCGGTTGTCAGGGAGTATTTGCACGAGGCGTGCCAGGAGGCGTGAGGAGCCCAAGTCGTTGAAAAGAGGGAAAACCAGGAGATCTGGAATGGTCTTGAAGTGGGGGGGACGTGCCCCCAGGGTGGGGGCCGGACACCCCACCCCGGGCTGCCTGCGGACAAGTTCGACCTGTAGAGACATAATGACTGCGCTCACGCGGGGGCGCGCACGATTTTCGGTTGACCCGGGCCATCTCGGATGCTAGACGCAGACGGGTCCAGCCGCTTTGCGGAGGAGGTCGCCATGCGCGCCGCGCTCGCCTTGTGGATTGCCCTGCCGGTGATGTTGTCCGGCTGCGTGGAGCAGCACGACAACCCGGATCTCTCAGGCCAGGATGTCCGCCTCACCTTCCTGCACACCTCGGACATGCATGGGCGGCTCCTGCCGTTCCGCATGGAGGTCACCCTCACCGATGAGAAGCTCGGCCTGGCCCAGGAGAACGAGCCCTTCGGTGGCATCGCCCGGATCGCCCACATCATCAACCGGGAGCGGGCCCGCGGCGAGCGGGTCCTCTACGTGGACACCGGCGACGTCTTCCAGGGCGCGCCGATTTTCAACATCTTCGACGGAGAGGCCTGCCTGCGGGCCATGTCCTACCTGAGCCCCGACGCGTTCGCCATCGGCAACCACGAGTTCGATACCGGGCTCTCCAACCTCATCGTCCAGACCAAGAGCTGGGTCTCGTTCCCCTACCTGGCGGCCAACTACTATTTCCTCGAGGAGAACGAACTGCGGAACTTTGTCCAGCCGTACACCATCGTGAACAAGGACGGCCTCCGCATCGCGCTCCTCGGTATCGGCGACTTCAGTTCCCTCTCGTCGATCACGGACATCGGCAACAGCATGAAGATCCTCCCGCTGGACATGGTCGAGACGGTGAACTACTTCGTGGCGTTCCTGAGGCCCAACGTGGATCTGATCGTGGTGCTCTCCCACGCAGGGCTCCGCCACGACCAGGAGCTGATCGAGGCCACCGAGGGGGTGGACATGGTCTTCGGGGGCCACCTCCACGTGGTTCTCAACCCACCAAAGTTGGTCAAGAACCGCGTGGGCGAGGACGTGCTGCTGGTCCACTCGGGCGCGTTCGCCAAGTACGTGGGCCGCCTCGACGCGGTGGTGCGGATGGACCCCGAGACGGGCCGCTACCGGGTGCGGAGCCACGACTACAACCTCTTCCCCGTGGACAAGACCGTCCCCGAGGATCCGGAGATGGCCCAGCTGATGCACCAGTACCGGCTGGAACTCAACCAGCAGGTCGACCTCACCTCGATCTTCGGGTACAGCTCCAAGCTCCTGACCAAGTACGGCTACGAGGGCGGGGACTCGTCCCTGGGGAACCTGGTCTCGGAGGCGATCCGGAAGTTCGCACGGGTGGAGATCGGTTTCACCAACACCCTGGGGATCCGCTCCAACATGTATCCGGGACCCATCACCTTCGACGACATGTACAACATCTTCCCCTTCGAGAACACCATCACCCTGCTGTACATGTCCGGGGTGGACATCCGACGTCTCTTCGACTACGTGGCCCAGCGGTCCTCCGGGCGCGGCTGCGTCTCCCAGCTCCAGGTGGCCGGCGCGCTGTTCACCATGAACTGCAACGGGGATCCGCCGCCTGAGTACTACGAATGCTGGGACTGCGGGCACTACGACGGCGCCGGGGACTTCGTTCAGACCGATTGGGAGGGCTGCGCGGCGACCTGCCTGGCCGGCTGCGGCACCTCCAAGTCCTGCCGCCAGGCCTGCCTGGACGGCTACAGCACCTGCGTCACCACCCAAACCGAGAAGGTCGAGGATGTGTTCTGCATGGCCGAGTGCCTCCCGGCCGCCAAGGCGTCGCCCACCCAGGCGGGCATGGACCAGCTCCTGGTCTGCCTGGACGACTGCTTTCCCCGATCGGAGGACATTCGGATCACCTCCTGCCCCGATCCCGGCGCGGTGACGAATCCGGCGGCGTGCACCACCAAGCCCCTGATCCCCGAGCAGGTCTACGAGGTAGCGACCAACGACTACATCGCCAAAGGCGGCTCCGGGTTCACGATCCTGAAGAGCAACAACACCCAGCAGGACACCGGCCTGCCCCTGCGGGAGGCGGTCCTGGAGGTGATCCTCACCTCTCCGCGCTGCGTCGATCAATGTCTGGATCTGGACGGAGATGTCGACCTGGCCGGCTGCCCGGTCTACAACGACTGCCTCGCGAAGGTGGGCGGCTTCCTGAATGGCTTCTGCGAGGGCATCGACCACACCATCACACCGGCCATGGAGGCGGACTACACCGACACACCTATGGGCTGCGGCGTGGACACCGGGGCCTGCTGGAAGGATGACGACTGCTATCCCGTGGACGTGATCTGCATGGACAGAGGCTGCCAGGCCTGCAAGTCCAGCGCCGAATGTCTGGGCAAGCAGGCCAACACCTTCTGCATAGACGGCTGGTGCGTGGAGCGTACCATCTCCTGTATCCGTGGCCGCTGTCTCCACCGCTGCGAGGCCGACTCAGACTGCCCGGGGGAGGCCCTGCCGGGGCAGCTCCGGTGCGTGAACGGCGGCTGCTACCCGCAGCCGTCCGTCCCGTGCCTCTCCGACACGGAGTGCACGGATCCCCACCGGGCCTGCTTCGGCGACTCGACACCCTGCCAGAAGCACGAGGACTGTGCTGACGACGAGCAATGCCTGGCCCTGCTCTGCGTCCCGGACGATCCGGGCGGGGACTGTCAGGGCTCCGGCTGCGCCGGCCCCTGCGAGTCCTGTGACACCGACGCGCAATGCGACGGGGATCTCCGCTGCGTCAAGGGGCTCTGTGTGACCATCCCCGCTGCCTGCGTCGACAACTGGTGCCGGCCCCTCTGCGCAGAGGACATGGACTGCCTGCCCGGCGAGGCCTGTGCGGGCGGGACCTGCCAGCCCCTGGCCTGCAGCAGGGAGCTCACCGGTGAGGCCCTCTGTCAGACCAACAACCTCTGGCGCGCACAGCAGCGATGCCTCGCTGTGCCTTGCGTGGACTCCCAGGTGGACGGCCGCATCGGCCGTATTCTCCCCGAGAACCTCGAGGAGTTGGAGTTCGGCTTCGTGCCCAACGACCCGGAGGATTTGGATCTTGAGTACTAGAACTGCCATCGGCTTTTTCGTGCTGGCCGCCCTGGCGGCCGGCTGCGTCACGGAGTACAAGGACGCCAACCGCCTGGAGAGCTTCGAGGTCTCCCTCACCCCCGGCCACGGAGTGGAGACCGGCAGCGAAGGGGACCGGATCCCCTACGTCTCGGGCGCGTCCTGCGAGAACCTCCCCTGTCCCCAGGGCGAGGAATGTCTGGGCTACTGCTGCGCGTCGGGCGATCTCTGCGCGGACGACGATGACTGTCCCATGGACGAGCGCTGCGCGAAGGTCTGCGCCCGGCCGGTTTGGATCGACGTGGACGCGGTGCTCAGGGACGGCAGCACCTACCAGGCGCCGGACGGCCAGACCGAGCCCTGGCGGATGTGGGTCGAGATCGACATGCACCCGGGCTTCATCCCGCCGCCTTTCCGCAGCATCCGGTTGGAGGACGGCAAGGCCCGTGACGTCCGCACCTTCATCGCCCGGGCTGTAGGGAACAGCCACCTCTGGGTGGAGGACACCGGCGACGTGCCGGTGGACGGCGCGTACGGACAGTGCAACGACGGGGTGGACAACGACGGGGACGGCTGGGTGGACCTCGCCGATCCGGATTGCCTGCACGCGGCGGACGGCCAGGAGGCGCCCCCGAGCTGGGCAACGGGCTTGAGCCCGACGTTCTGGTTCGAGACCCCGGCGATCCGCCACCTCCAGTACACCGGCGATGTCGCCTCGTCCCCCCTCCAGGGCTCGGACGTGTACATCGCCGCGGGGCGCATGGTGGTCACCAACGTCTCGGGCAGCGGCTTCTTCGTCACGGATCTGGACCAGCACCAGCAGGTCCTCGACGACGGCACCCCCGGATATTTCAACTCCCTCTTCGTCTACACCTTCAACAAGCCCGTGGGGATTCGATACGGGGACACCCTCTGCTCGATCTCCGGCGGCGTGGTGGAGTACCAGGGGAACACCCAGCTCAAGTTCCCGTCCTTCGAGGTCCTGTCCGACGTGCAGACCAAGCAGATGGAGGGCAACACGATCACCTACGGCCAATGCCACGAGCGGATCATTCCGGGGCCGGCCGTGGACCTCGACGTGCCCCCTGCGGTGGACGTGATGGACCTCCTCGACGGGGAGAGCCCCTCCAGCCCCGACTACCGGGACCAGGCCATGGCCAACGCGCGGGCCCTGGAGCCCCATGAGGCGGGCCTGATCAAGGTGCGGGATCTGTCCATGTCCACCCGCTACCTCGCCTGCGACGCGGACGAGAACGGATCCATCGAAGGAAACGGCGACGAGGACACCTGCCGGGACGAATGCCAGGAGGATCCCTACTGCACACAGCTCGAGAGCTTTTTCCAATACCAGCAGGTCTCGGTCTACGCGGACATCGGTAAAAAATTCTTCGTGGCCCTGGATATGCTCAAGGACTTCGTCCCCCTGGAGATTGCGTACATCGGGCAGTCGGACCAGTCCGGGCGGTGCGCCGAGTACGTTGATCCCGAGACCGGCGAGGTCCTCCCCAACCCCCACAAGGTCCTCATGGGGGAGACCCAGTTCCTCGAGTACCTCTGCCCGCCCATGGAGCTGGCCTCCATCACGGGTAACTACCGGCAGATCTACCTGTGCAAGACAGGCCCCTGTGAAGAGGAGCGCTGCTCCCTGATCCTGACCATGATCCTGCCCCGCTTCGACGACGACGTGGAGCTGGCCGAGGAGGATGACCGATGAGACGTTTCGCTACCCTGGCCCTGGTGGCCATCCTGATCCCCGCGGCGGCGGTGGCCGAAGATGACAAGAGCAGCTTCTTCGACACCACCCTCTCCTTCTCCTTCGCGGACGACAACGCGCTGAAGGACGCGGGCGAGACCCGGCAGAACTCCCCTACGGGGTTCTTCGGTCAGTCCCCCGACGGCTCCCTCAACCGCGTGGAGGACCCCGCGTTCGAGGGGACCACCACCCTGCTCCGCATCGCGAGCACCGGGATCGTGGGCAAGTGGAAGCCCGGCGGCGAGCTCCTGGTGCGGTTCAAGGTGGACACCAAGGGCAAGTACGCGCTCGATGACTACGGCTCCAGCCTATCCCTGCGCTACCTCTTCCCCGACGAGGTGAGCAGCTTGGGATTCACCGCGTACCCGGTGGACACGGACCGCTTCCGCCTGGGGCACAACTGGGACGTGACCTGGGGCGGATCGAACACCTTCCCGCAGAACTTCCGCTCGGGGCTGGTGCCCGGCTTCAAGCTGGACCTGGACACCGAGATCCTCGACGTCTTCGCTGGGATGAAGGCGGCGCTGATCAGGAGCCCCGCCGAGGACATCCTGGACAACCCCGGTGGCAACACCACCCAGCTCGTGGAGCGGGCCTACTACGCGGCCCTCCTGGGCATCGGGGTGACAATCCCTAACACGGGCCTCCGCGTCGACCTCCAGGGCGCGTTCTTCCAGAAGGGCACCTCCACCCGGGACTCGACCCTGGGGGATCCGATCCTGTCGGGCGGCGGCACTGCGATCGTCTCCTGGAAGCACGGCTCCGCAGTGGGGAACCGCCTGGATCTGGACCTCTACTTCCAGGATCCTACCCGCTACTCCCTCCGCGAGGATCCCTACCAGGGCCGCATGGGCTTCGACGTAGCGGCGGAGTATACCCACCTTGTCCAGGTCCTGGAGGACCCGGATCATCCAGCGTCCACCAAGTTCGAGCAGGCCAAGGCTGCGGCCCTCACTGCGGGTTTTCGGTTCCGCAATCTCCGGGCCCACCTGAACCTGATCTTCCGGGACCTGAGCTTCATCGTCTACAACACCCCGGGCTTCGTACCGTACCAGGCCCTCCCCGAGGCGGCGGATGTGAAGCCCGAGATCTTCGGCGTCTTCTCGCTGGACTACTTCATCAAGTCCCTCGGCCTCACGCCGGCCCTCTCCGTGGGAGTGCTGCGGCCCGCAACCTACCGCCCGAACATGCAAGGCTCCACCCTCACCGGCCCGTACGCCGCTGCGGTGGAGAAGGGCATCCACAAGCTGGTGGTCAAGGGCTCCAACTCCTACGACTGGCAGATGCTGCCAGCGGGAGAGGACGAGTGGCTGGTGTTCATGGCCCGCTTCGATCTGAAGTGGAACATCGGCGACTCCTTCGCCATGATCGGCGAGGTGAGCTACCGCTACGACGGCAACATCGCCCAGGTCTTCATGACCGACCAGGGCCACGCCGTGCTCCGCTTCGACGACCCGAACATCCTCAGCTACGGCCTCGTCGCCGAATACGAATTCTAGAACCTACTTTTTCGCCTTCGGGAAATACGTCACGAACTTCCGCATGATCATCTTCCCCACCTCCGCGGGCGCGGGGAACGGGGGGTAGGGCATCTTCATTGCGGACAGCGCCGCTGCCCGCACCGCGTCTGCGTTGTCTGGATCCACGAAGGGACTGATCTCATCGTTGGCGGCGAAGCCCTCCTCGATGCCGAGCCACGCGAGGCTGCCGTCCTTGTTGTCGTACACCGTGAGGCGGAGCTGCATGGCCACCCATGACCGCTTGCGGTAGGCGATCTTGTTCTTCTCGCCATCCTGGCCGGGGATGTCGATCTCATCGGTGGTCTGCTCCATCTCCCAGGTCTCCACCCGGAGGAGCCCCAGGAACCGTACCCCCGCCCGGGTGGCCAGGTCTTCGAGAGCCTGACCGGGCAGCGCGCCTGTCTTGGTGTATGTGAACAGCGGCTTCCAGATGTCGTCCCCCAGCGCAAGGTCCGTATCCTGGGCGGTCTTCACGGGCATCTTCGGGCGGGCCTTGGCGAGGATGACCACCGCGCCTTTCCTGAGCGCAGCCAGGTCCTTGGGTGTGATGATCTCCGGGTCCACCATGCAGCCCGCCGGGGTCAACGCGATGCCCCCTGTCTCCACCGCCAAGTGGGTAAACTCAGACGATCTCTTCAGGTAGTCCAGCCGTGAAGAGCACGCAGCGATCATGGAGAGCGCCATCAGGATCGTGAGGGTGCGAGTCATGGGTCCTCCTTTTGGGATGGCCCCAACCGTATCGCTACCCCGCGTCGGAGGCAATACCCCCCTTGTTGTGGGAGGCCCTTCAGGGCCGACTCCCCTGTGGGAGGCTCGTCCACGGGCCGATTCGGGACGTGGACGCCCCTCCCACAGTGAACCCGAGCTCAGGAGGCATCCGCCGCGACCTCGGCCGTAGCGTCAACCGGCGGTGCGAGCAGCTCCCGCCGCAGCGTCTCCATCTCTTCGGGGTGCGCCTCCAGCCATGCCGCGGCCTGGCGGCGCCCCTGCCCGATGCGTTCTTCCCCGTAGCTGAACCAGGCCCCGGCCTTGGTGACCCGTCCGTCCTCGAGCGCGATCTCCAGGATCTCTCCTGCGCGATGGACGCCTTGCCCGAAGATCAGGTCGAAGTCCGTCTGGCGGAACGGGGGCGCGAGCTTGTTCTTCACCACCTTGACCCGCACCCGGTTGCCGATGATCTCCTCCCCGTCCTTGATGGAGCCCTTGCGGCGGACGTCCAGTCGCACCGAGGAGTAGAACTTGAGCGCCTGCCCTCCCGGCGTGGTCTCCGGGCTCCCGAACATTACACCGATCTTGATGCGGAGCTGGTTGATGAAGACCACCGTGGTGCCCGACCTGGCCGCGGTCCCTGTGAGCTTGCGCAGGGCGTGGCTCATGAGCCGGGCCTGGAGGCCCACGTGGGTGTCCCCGATCTCCCCGTCGATCTCCGCCCGCGGCGTGAGCGCGGCAACGGAGTCGATCACCACCATGTCCACCGCACCGGACTGGCAGAGGGCCTCGGTGATCTAGAGGGCCTGCTCACCGCAGTCGGGCTGGGACAACAGCATCTCGTCGATCTTCACTCCGACCCGTGCCGCGTAGGACGGGTCCAGCGCGTGCTCCGCGTCCACGAAGCCCACCACGCCCCCTGTCCGCTGCACCTCGGCCAGCGCGTGGAGGGCCATGGTGGTCTTGCCCCCGGCCTCGGGGCCATAGATCTCCACGATCCTCCCTCGTGGCAGACCCCCGATGCCCAGGGCCCGGTCCAGGCCCAGGGAGCCGGAGGACACCACCTCCACTCCCAGGGCTCCGGATCCGTCCATGGGCACCACCGCACCCTGTCCGAATCGCGTCTCCAGGTTCTTCACCAGCTTCGCCAGTTTTTTCGAGATTCCCACGGCGCACCTCCTCTTTTCCAGGTCACCGTACATGTATTCGTTGGAGGGCCGCGTTGGGGAAGCAGAAATCGTCAAGAAGGTCGATCTGCGGTTATCACTAGGTCGTCAGGTCCAAGATCCGGTCCAGTTCCCGGTATCGCACCGCCTCGGCGATGTGCGGGACGCCCACCCGGTCTGTGCCCTCGAGGTCGGCGATGGTGCGGGCGACTTTGAGGATCCGGTCATAGGATCGGGCGGAGAGACCCCGCTCGTCGAAGACCCGGCGCAGGAGGGCGCGGGCCTTGGTGTCCGGCTGTGCGGTGCTCCGCACCAGGGACGGCGGCATGAACGCGTTGCACGTCACCCCCGCGCCAGCCAGGCGCTCTCGTTGCCGCGCCCTTGCGTCGATCACCCGGCTGCGGAGGGTCTCGGTGTCCTCGCCCCCGGCCTCGGCCTCCAGCGCGTCGATGTGTACGCCCCGCACGGGCACGTGGAGATCGATGCGATCCAGGAGGGGTCCCGAGATCCTGCCCATGTATCGCCGGACTTGGTCCGGCGCGCATGTGCACTCCAACCGCTCGCTGCCCCGGTGACCGCAGGGACATGGATTCGCCGCTGCCACCAGGGTGAAGCGGGCCGGAAAGATCACCGAGGCTCTGGCCCGTGAGATGTGGACCACGCGATCCTCCAGGGGTTGTCGCAGTGACTCAAGCACCTGGCGGGAGAACTCCGGCAGCTCATCCAAGAACAGGATCCCGTTGTGGGCCAGGGAGACCTCGCCGGGCCGCGGCAGCGAACCGCCCCCCACCAGGGCTGCGTGGCTGGAGGTGTGGTGTGGCGCACGGAATGGCCGGGACGGCAGCAGCCCCGCGTCCCTGGGCAGGAGGCCGCAGACCGAGTGGACCTTGGTGGCCTCCAGGCGTTCCTCCATCTCCATGGGCGGCAGGATGCCGCCGAGGCGCCTGGCCAACATCGTCTTCCCGCTCCCCGGTGGCCCTATCATGAGGACGTTGTGACCCCCGGCTGCGGCGATGACCAGGGCCCGCTTGGCCGTGTCCTGGCCCCGGACGTCCCGCATGTCCCTATCATCGGTGATGGGGGCCGGGCCCAGCTCGGCCTCGACGTCCGGCGGGTCGATGTCAAGGGCGCCGCGCAGCCAATCCACCGCGTCGGCCAGGGTCTGCACGGGGACCGCGGTTACGCCGGGGACCACCGCTGCCTCGGCCGCGTTGTCCGTTGGTGCCAGGATGTGGGTCAGGCCCTGTTCCCTGGCGGCCAGCGCCATGGCGAGGACTCCGGGTACGGGTCGGACCTCGCCGCCGAGGCTCAGCTCCCCAACCGCCATGGTGGCCCCGATCCTGCCGGGGCCGATCGCCTTGTCCCCGGCAAGAATAGCAAGCGCCAGCGGCAGATCGTAGACCGTCCCTCGTTTAGGGATGTCCGCTGGTGCGAGGTTGACGGTGATCCTCCTGCTCGGGAACTTGAGCCCGCAGGACAGCATCGCGGCCCGTACCCGTGTGCGGCTCTCCTTCACCGCCGTCTCCGGCAGCCCCACGACCTCGAAGTTGTTGAGGCCCGAAGCGACCTCGCACTCCACCTCCACCCCGAACCCATCCACCCCCACCACTCCCGCCGAGTACACTCTGGCGATCATCGGTCACCTCCTGGTTTTTTCTACCAAGGAGGTATTCGAAGACGATCTGGTTTCGGGAACCGTGCCGGGCCAATCAAAACCGGCAGCTCGTCTGTCCATGGCTCACATCTCTACCATGGAGACACCGTTGTACCTGTTCATTATTCGATCTGTGCCTCCTTATGCACTGGCGGAAGATCTCTCAGGGACGCCCGGGGAGACCTCGGACCTCCATCGAAATCCGCGGCCTCATCCGACGGACCGCCTTGGAGAATCCATCCGGGGCGTCCCTAGGATCCAGTCCGAGCTCCAGAAGCTTGGGTTCGATATCTCGGAATCAACGGTGGACCGATATCGTCCATGCCGGCCACCAGACCCAGCCAAAGCCGAATAGTGGAAGGTCTTCCTCCGGAACCACATGCCGGAGATCGCGGCGATGGACTTCTGCACCATCCCCACAGCGTCCTTCAAGGTCCTCTACTGCTTCTTCGTGATCCATCACCATCGGAGACGCCTCCTGCACTTCAACGTCACCGAGCATCCCTCGATGCAGTGAGTAATCCAGCAGCTCCGGGAGGCCTTCACATCCATCCCGTGCGCCAGGTATGTCATCCACGACCGAGCCCCTCCCACAGGAAACAGGGATTCCCCCGGGATCGGTTGGTTGCTATACTCGCCGCCGAGGTGGAAATGACCGACACGACAGCGGCGAGCCCCCTGGACGGGCGGGTGATCAAGTTCAACCGATATAGCGTGCTGTACCAGGCCCTGGGGACGATCTTCGGGGCCGCGATGTTCCTGCTCTTCGGCACAGCCCTGGGGAACGTCGGCCTCCTCCAGATGCTCCTGATCGTCGTCCTGGGTCACGTGGTCACCGGAGCTGTGGCCTTCACCACCTCGGAGCTCGCCTCCAACAAGCGCATCGGCGGCGGCGGCGAGTACGCTATGGTCAAGACCACCCACGGTCTACACATCGGCGCCGGGATCGGCCTGGCCCTCTTCGTCGCGCAGACCATCTCCATCACCTTCTACGCGATGGCCGTCGCCATAGGGCTGGACCCGATCCTCGT
Organism: uncultured Myxococcales bacterium; assembly: GCA_964576155.1. Lineage (GTDB taxonomy): Bacteria > Myxococcota_A > UBA9042 > CAIXZC01 > CAIXZC01 > CAZNWW01. Next base: position 17,376 of record CAZNWW010000005.1, read on the forward strand.
GTGGGTGACGGGGCTCATGGGTATGGGTTCGCCTGCGCTGGAGCATGTTGCGCTGGTGGTGGTCGCTGCGGTCTTCGCCTTGAATGTGGTCGGCGGGGACGTCACCGTGAAGCTGATCTTCCCCATCGTCGTCATCATCGGGTTGGCGATCCTCAGCTTCTTCCTGGGCGTTCTCGTTCAGGAGGGCGGGGTCGACATTGCCGGCATCGACTGGCGGGCACGGATCCCGGACGGGATGGGCTTCTGGGCGGGCTTCGCTATTGTCTTCCCCGCGTTCACCGGAAACACCATGGGCATCGGGCTCTCAGGGGAGCTGGGCGATCCCCAGCGGGAGATCCCCTGGGGGACCAAGCTGGCCACGGTGATAAGCTTCGTGGTGTACGGCCTCATTGCTGTCTTCCTGGCCTTGTCGGCGAGTCCGGTGGAGTTGGTCGACAACCGCATGGCCATGGCGGAGATCTCGGTCTGGGGCCCCCTGATCTACACCGGCCTCATCGTCGCCTCCCTGTCGAGCCTCATCGGATCCATGGTGGTCGCACCCCGGACCCTCCAGGCCATGAGCGAGGACGGCGTCCTTCCCGTGTCCCGGCTGTTTCGGTCACTATGGGGGAAGAAGAAGGAGCCGATACCCGCGCTGATCTTCAGCATGGCCATCGCTGTGCCTCTGCTGTTCCTTGCGAACCTGGAGATAATCGCCAGCTTCGTCACCATGTTCTTCCTGATCACCTACATGGCCGACTGCTCGGCGAGCCTACT
>CAZNWW010000005.1:18141-25619 GCA_964576155.1 uncultured Myxococcales bacterium
CCGGCCGGCTCAGCGGGCCCCCTGGTGGCTCTCCCTCGGCGGGCTCCTCATGGCCCTGGTGGCAGCGGTGAGCATCGACGCGCCGATCTTCGGGGTGTCGGTGCTCTTCCTGATCTTCTCCATCTGGTTCGCGCGGCGGCAGGTCCCCTCGCCCACGACACAGACGATCTTCACCTCGGTGCTCTTCAGGGCGGAGCGGGAGGCAGCGCTCCTCCTGCGCTCCAAGCAGATGGCCGCGAAGAACTGGCAGCCTACGGTCCAGGCCATCAGCCTCGACCCGCTGGACAAGCGCCCGGTGACCAAGTTCCTGGACTGGATCGGGGCGCGACACGGTATGGTGAACCTCTGCCAGATGATCCCGTACACCGAGGATTTTGGTGCGCGCCTTACGGACCGAGAGCGTGCCATGGAGAACCTGGAGCGTTTCATCAGGGCCAGGCGCTCCCACCTGATCCCCGACGTGATCCTTACCCGGGATCTCTCCGCGTCGATCCTCGACAAAGCCCAGACCGGGGGTCATACATCCAATACCCTCTTCTTCGCGGTGGAGGACGACAGCCTCGCCGAGGCGGAGATGCTGTCGCCGATCTACCCCCAGCTCCTCGCCATTCGGAAGAACGTCCTCATGCTGCGGTACGGCCACCGGCTCTTCGGTAACAAGAAGGAGATATCTATCTGGTGGTCCAAGCCCGAGAACGGGCAGCTCATGGTGATCCTGTCATACATCCTCCTGAGCCAGAAGGACTGGAAGGATGCGCACGTGACCATCTGCTACGTCGCGGATGATGATCATGCCTGGGAGCAGGAGCGATACCTCAAGGACCTCATCGAGAGCAGCCGCTTCCAGATCGGCGCGCTTCGGTATCGGCGGTTCAGCTTCGACAAGGAGAAGGGGATCTACAGGATCATCGCGGAGAACTCGCGGGATGCGGATCTGGTCTTCCTGGGCCTGTCCGAGACCATGGAGATCACCGAGTACATGGCCCAATGGAAGGACCTCAACGTGGACGCGGTCTTCGTCCGCTCCAACGGCGACGCGGATCTCTCCGCCTGATCATTTCCTGGATGGCGCAGGCAGCATCAGAGACGCGGCCACGGTGCCGCCGAGGATGACGAAGACCACCGCGAGGCTGAAGTAGGCGAAGATCGGAGGTCAGAGGCGTCCCCCACACTTGCGGCAGAACAGCGCATCCTCCTGGTGTTCGAGGGCACCGCAGGCCGGGCAGGGCGGCGATGCGAGGAGGGAGATGCGGGCTACCTCGGCGCTGATGATACCCGTGGGTACTGCGATGATGCCGTAACCGAGGATCATCACGAGTGACGAGATTATTTGCCCCGGTGTTGTCTTGGGGGAGATGTCCCCGTAGCCGACGGTTGTGAGGGTCACGATCGCCCAGTACATTCCCCTGGGGATGCTGGAGAAGCCGTTCTCGGGGCCCTCGATGAGATACATCAGCCCGCCCATGGCGGTCGCAATCACAAGCATTGCGCCCAGGAAGACTGTGATCTTCTCCCGGCTGCCGCGGATCGCTTCCATCAGGAAGTGTGCAGCGCCCATGTACCGGCTGAGCTTCAGGACCCGGAACACCCTCAGGAGCCGCACGGCGCGGATCAGGAGGAGGGTAGGCGCCCCGGCCACGAAGAGCCCGAGGTAGGTGGGGAGGATCGCGAGGAGGTCCACGACGCCGAAGAAGCTCAGCGCGTAGCGGCTCGGGCGGCGTACCGTGTACAGCCTGGCGATGTACTCCAAGGTGAAGAGGATCGTGAAGATCCACTCGATAGCCTGGAGGACTGGCCCCGCTACCTGCCGGATTGAATCCACGGTCTCCAGGAGGACTGCCGCTACGCTGATCAGGATCGCCAGAAGCAGGAGAATGTCGAAGGTCTTTCCTGCGGGGGTCTCCGCCTCGAAGATCACCTCGTGTGCGACGCGGCGAAGCCCGCCCTCGGGTTTCTCCTCCCGGTCCGTCGATAGCGCGATGAACATAGTGCGGCGATCTGGTTCTCGGATGGAGGGGTCCTTCATTTCAGCTGGGCTCCGGATTTCCCAGACGTATCGTGGCCTCCGGGTCGACTCCGTCTAGCTCGCCCTCGTCGCCTGCGACATTGACCTGGTCCCGGCCGGCTCCTTTTCCCCGGTAGAGGGCTGCGTCTGCAGCCTTGAAGAGCTCCTGTTCGCTTTCGGTGCAGTGGTCCGGGAAAGATGCGATTCCCATGGAGACGGTCTGGAAGATCTGCTTGCCGTCAGCCTCGACGGGGTTCTCCTTGAGACGCGCCCGGAACCGTTCGGCGAGGAGCAGCGTGCCCTGCCAACCCACCTCGGGGAGAATCACTGCGAATTCGTCCCCACCCACCCGGGCGGGGATGTCCAGCGAGCGGATCTCTTGGTTGAGGACCTCCGCGACCTTCTTCAGGACCCGGTCTCCGGTCGCGTGGCCGTAGGTATCGTTTACTGTCTTGAAGGAGTCGAAGTCGATGAGGAGCAGCGTGATGCGCGTCCCGTAGCGGCGGGAGCGGGCCACCTCGTCCTTGAGGCGTCCATCGAAGTATCGCCGCACGTAGAGGCGGGTGAGGTCGTCCACCGTTGAGAGGACATAGAGCCGAGCGTTCTGCAGCGCGATGGTGGCCTGTTGGCCCACCATCTCCAGGATCGAGAAGTCCGTAGGTCCGAACCGCCTGGCGGTGTAGGAGAAGACCACGATGACGCCGATGATCTGGCCGCTGCTGCTGACGGGGATACCCATCCACGATCCAAGCAGCCGGGCCGCGGCTTCGCCCTGCAGGGTCTCGCCCGGGCGGTCTCGGGGCAGAGCCCCTGTGGAGAAGGGGATCTTGTCCACGGTGACCCGGTGGGCCAACTCCACGCCCCGGGCCTCCACCTCGGGATCCACACCGCCCCCGCTCCGGAAGTGCCGGTGGGAGTCGAAGCGGCCCAGGTCGTCGTTCCAGATGTAGAGGAGGCACCACTCGGTGGTGCTGATCATCTCCAAGGTCTTCTCAGCGAGGAGGGGCACCAGCGCAGGGGCCTGGAGCGTCGCGCAGAGGGAGCGGCCCAGCGCGCCGAGGGAGCGCAGCTCTTCCACCTTGTCCGAGGCCTTCTGGGTAGCGTCGGACATCTGCTTGAACATCACGTTGAGGACGACGTAGGTGGCGCAGAGGAGCCAGAAGCCCACCCTGGGTTCACCCTCGGCGTGGTAGACCGAAGCCATGACCATGGCGAGGGGGATCACCATGAGTTCAGCGCGGACCCCGGGGAGCAACACCTCGCTGAACATCTGGCGCCAGGAGGAGCCCAGGAGCCGGTACTTGTGGAGCACCAGGGTGTACTGGATCAGCAGGAACATCACCGCCAGAGCCGGCGCCAGCCAGAGCACGTCCACCCGGGTGTCCAGCGCGCCCGAGGCGAAGGACCCCACGGGCAGGATGAAGCACGGGAGCAGGAGCGCCAAGGCTCCGCTGCCTCCCTGGAAGATCGGGAAGATTACGTTCTCCGGGAAGGGTCGCCGCTCGCCGCTCTTGCGCGCCTCGCGCTTGAGGATCTCCCAGAGGACGTGGATCCCGCCGCTGAGGAAGACGGCCCAGGCAGCAGGGACAGGGCCGAGCACCAGCGCGGCGGCGATGTAAATCGCCGTGTCCATGGTCAGGCTGACCAGACCCATGAGCTTGAAAGAGAGGAACTTGCTCATGAAGCCCAGGAGGGCCAGCACAGCGAAGACCCGCCAGGAGAATCCGGCCCCGAACGCGTCTGAGGCACCCGTGGAGAAGGCCAGGAGGCCCAGGCCCGCAGCGCCCACCGCGAAGGTGTATGCGTAGTAGGTGAGGCTGTACCTGTTACGTCCCGTCATCGCGTAGCTTTTCCAGTTCAGGGCCAGGGCCGATTTTCTTCCAGTGTACCCGAGCCGGAGCCCCTGGCAAGCAGATGACACCGGCGGTCTTTCGTGGTAGATCCGGTTGGACGTCGGCGGCACGGACGCCAGGAGGTAGGCATGGCCACGCTACGGTTCGGCATCGTCGGATTGGGCTACATCGCAAGTTATCACGCGACGGGGGCCAACGAAGCACCGAATGCTGCCTTGGTGGCGGGCTTCGATCCGGATCCCGAGAAGCGGGCGGCCTTTTCGGAGAAGTACCCCGAGGCGAAGGTCTATGAGGACGCGGCTGCGATGGCAGCGGCCCCAGACGTGGAAGCAGTCGCGGTGGGGATCCCCAACGCGTATCACCTGCCCGTTGCGGAGACCTTCCTGCGGGCCGGGAAGCACGTCCTTATGGAAAAACCCATGGCCATGAACGCCGCAGAGAGCGAGGTCATGGCCGCAACGGCGCGGGAGACGGGCCGCACCCTGGCCATCGGCCATATGTGGCGCTTCGACGAGGAGGCCGGGTACGTCCGCGGCCTCGTGGAGTCCGGTCGCCTTGGCACCGTCGTGAAGACCAAGGGCTACGGGATCCACGCCAAGTGGGGCCCCGAGGGTTGGTTCAAACAGAAGGCCCTGGCCGGCGGCGGCGCGTTGATCGACATGGGGGTCCACGCGATCGATTCGGTCCTCTACATCCTGGGTGATCCGAAGCCTGTCTCGGTCTACGCGCGTATCGGCACCTGGTTCGGGGACTACGACGTGGACGACACCGGGATCATCGTGATCACCTGGGACACCGGCGTGACGTCCATCATCGAGAGCGGCTGGTGGCACCCCCATATGGACGGGCCCGAAGCCGCGACCCAGGTCTTCGGCACCGGGGGCTATGCGCGGATGTTTCCGACCATGTACGTCCCCATGGCCATGGACGAGAAGCCCGAACGGCCGAAGTTCCCGGCCCGAGAAGAGCATTGTGTCCAGCGAATCTATACGGCCCAGGTCCAGGAGTTCGCCGCAGCGGTGGACGAGGGGAGGGAGCCGGCCAACGGTATCGAGGTCGGCCTCGCGGTCATGCGGATCTGCGATGCGGCCTACCGGTCCTCCGAGGAGGGCCGGGTCATCGAACTCTGAGGGGAGGACCCAATGGCGGGACGGATGACCGCGCCCCGGATCACGGGGCTCAAGGGAAAGCGCTCCGTGGTGATGGTCACCGCGTACGACGCTACATTCGCGCGGCTGGCGGATCTCGGTGGGATCGACGTGGTCCTGGTCGGGGACTCCCTCGGCAACGTGATCCAGGGCCACGAGACCACGATCCCCGTGGACCTCGACGACGTGATCTACCACACCCGGTGCGTGTCGCGAGGCCTGGAGAAGGCACACTTGGTAGCGGACATGCCCTTCATGTCCTACCAGGTGAGCGACAGCAAGGCCATGAAGGCCGCCGGCCGGCTCCTCAAGGAGGGCCGGGCCCAGTCCGTGAAGCTCGAGGGTGGGCGCAGGGTTGCCGACCTGATCCGGCGCATGGTGGACGCGGGGATTCCGGTGATGGGCCACGTCGGTCTCACGCCGCAATCGATCCACCAGTTCGGGGGCTACAAGCTCCAGGGGCGCCAGGACGCGGCTGCTGAGGCCCTCATCGAGGACGCCCGGGCTCTGGCGGACGCGGGGGTTTACTCAATCGTCCTCGAGGGGGTGCCCGGCGACCTGGCCGCAGAGTTGACCGAAGCGATCCCGGTGCCCACCATCGGCATCGGCGCGGGTCCGGGCTGCGACGGCCAGGTGCTGGTGATCTACGATCTCCTGGGCATGGACGAGCGGTTCACGCCGCGCTTTCTCAAGAAGTACGCTGACCTGTCCGCCACCATCGTGGACGCGGTCCGGGCCTTCGGCGACGACGTCAAGGCCGGGACCTTCCCCGGCCCCGAGCATTACGTGAATCGGAAGTGATGGACATCGTACGCAGGGTGTCCGATCTACGTGCCACCGTCCGCGCTTGGCGGCGGGAGGGCCTGCGTATCGGGCTGGTGCCCACCATGGGCTACCTCCACGACGGGCACCTCTCCCTGGTGGACCAGGGGCGGCCCCTGGTGGACCGGATGATCCTGACGATCTTCGTCAACCCGACTCAGTTCGGCCCGGGTGAGGATCTGGACGCGTACCCCAGGGACGAGGCGGGTGACCTCGAGAAGGCCCGACTCCGGGGCGTGGATCTGGTCTTCATCCCGGACCGCGGGGAGATGTACCCGGAGGGCGCGGAGACTTCCGTACAGTTGGAGCACCTGCCGCATCATCTCTGCGGGGTCACGCGGCCGGTGCACTTCGGGGGCGTGGCGACCATCGTGGCCAAGCTCTTCGTCGTCGCGGATCCAGACGTCGCCATCTTCGGGGAGAAGGACTATCAGCAGCTCCAGGTGATCCGATGCATGACCCGGGATCTGCTCATGGACATAGAGGTCCTGGGCGGTCCCACGGTCCGGGAGCCTGACGGCCTGGCGATGAGCAGCCGGAACAAGTACCTCACCGCGGAGGAGCGGGCCGCGGCCCCGACCATCCGCCGGAGCCTCCTGGCCGCCCGGGACGCGGTAGCGGCCGGCGCGCAGGATGTCGCTTTGCTCCTGGCGGGGATCCGCGACGCCATCGCCGCGGTCGGCGGCCGCGTGGACTACGTCTCAATCATGCATCCGGAGAACCTCGAAGATCTGGAGATGATTGACGGGGCCGCGCATGTAGCCGTGGCTGCTTTTTTTGGGAAGGCCCGATTGATTGACAACCTGCGGTTGTCGGATGGATAACAACATCGTCCCACCGGAGTTGGCCGGGCAGCGCCTGGACAAGGTCCTCTCCGAGCTCCTCCCCGGCATTTCCCGTTCAGCGGCCGCAGCGGCCATCGCCGAGGGCCTCGTTACCGTCGACGGGGTCACGGTATCAAAGACCTCCCACAAGGTCCGCGCTGAGCAGACCCTGACCTTCATCCCTGTCGAGGTGGAGTCGCTGAGCGCGGCGCCGGAGGATCTTCCCCTGGACGTGGCCTTCGAGGATGAGCACGTGGCGGTGATCCGCAAGGCCCCGGGCATGGTGGTGCACCCGGCGAAGGGCCACCCCTCCGGGACCCTGGTCAACGCGCTGATGTACCGTTGGCGGGGAGATCCCGAGGGGGACGGTGCGCTGCGCTTCGGGGTGGTTCACCGCCTCGACCAGGGGACCAGCGGTCTCATGGTGGTGGCCCGCACCCCCGCGGCCGGGGAGGCCCTGCAGCGCCAGTTCCAGGAGCGGACCGTCCACAAGGTGTACCTGGCCCTGGCTGTCGGGGTTCCAAAGGACGACACCGGCCGCATCGATCAGCCCCTCGCCCGCCATCCCACGGACCGCAAGCGTTTCACCGGGAGCCGGGGCGGCGGCCGCGACGCCCGCACGGATTGGGCCATGGTGGACAGGGGGCGGGGGGTCTCGCTCCTGGCCGTGCGGATCCACACGGGGCGCACCCACCAGATCCGGGTCCACCTGGCCGAGGGCGGGTTCCCCATCGTCGGAGACGATCTCTACGGCGGCCACTGGCTGAACCGCATCGGCAACCGCGGCGAGAAGAACTACTGTCGGCGGGCCCGCAGGCCCATGCTC
>CAZNWW010000006.1:0-11709 GCA_964576155.1 uncultured Myxococcales bacterium
CCACAACCTCGAGGCCGCGCCCCGCTTCTACGAGCAGATCGTCTCCACCCGCTCTTTTTTACAAAATCTCAACGCGGTTCGAGCAGCGAAAGACGTTGGATTGGAGGTCTGCAGCGGCGGGATCTTCGGCATGGGCGAGACCTGGGAGGACCGCATCGAGTTGTTCAGAATCATCCGGGACCTGGACGCTGACCGGGTGCCGGTGAACTTCCTCCATCCCGTCGAGGGCACCCCCCTCGAGGATCGGACCCCCCTCGAGGCCAGGGAGGCCCTGCGGATCGTCGTCCTCGGGCGCCTGATGCTGCCCGCGAAGCCCATCAACGTAGCGGGCGGGCGGGAGGTGGTCCTGGGTCCCTTGCAGTCCCTGGTCTTCATGGCCGGCGCGACCAGCGTCCTTTTGGGCGACTATCTCACCACCAAGGGACGCAACGCGGAGGACGACCTGGAGATGATCCGCCGCCTCGGCCTCACCGTCGATCACGGATGAGCACGGAGAACCCAAGCATCTCTCGCCTGCGCGCCCGCTTTGCGGCGCTCAAGGCCGCGGACCTGGACCGCGCCCCCCTGCCCCTCGAGCCCTTGCAGGGCACCCGGGTGCGGGTTGCGGGCCGGGAGGCCATCCACTTCTGCTCCAACGACTACCTCGGCCTCAGCCGGCACCCCGATGTGCTGTCCGCAGCCCGGGGGGGCCTGGACATGGGCGCCGGCGCCACCGGCGCCCGCCTCCTCTCCGGGGATCTCCCGGCGCACCGGGCCCTGGAAGCAGCGGCGGGAGATCTCTTCGGCCGGCCGGTGCTCCTGTGGAACTCCGGCTGGCACGCCAACGCGGGCGCGATCCCTGCCCTCGCAGGGCGGGGCAATCTGATCTTCAGCGACGCGGACGTCCACGCGTCCGCGGTGGACGGCTGCCGGCTCAGTCGGGCCGAGACCGTGATATGGCCCCACAACGATTCCCACGCGCTGGAGACCTTGGTTGAGGCGCGCCTGGCTGCACGACGGGAAACCCCTGAGGGCGCGGACCTCCTTCTAGCCGAGTCTGTCTACAGCATGGACGGCTCCCTCGCGCCCCTGGAGCGTCTAGCCGATATCGCCGAGCGTCATGGTCTCCTCCTCTACCTGGACGAGGCCCACGGGCTCGGCTGCCGGGGTCCCCGGGGCCTCGGCCTGGCGGAGGAGGCGGGTCTCCTGGATCGCGTCCACGTTCTCATGGCGGGCCTGGGCAAGGCCGCAGGCGCCGCGGGCGGGATCACCGCGGCGAGGGAGGACCTCCTCGCCCTCCTCCGCTCCACCGCCCGCCCGTGGATCTTTTCAACGGCCTGTCCGCCGGCGACTGTGTCGTCCGTACAGAAGTCTCTGGAGCTCATCGCTGGCTCGGAGGGGGCTCGGCTCCGGGAGGTCCTGACGACCCGGGCCCGGGAGCTGCGGCGCCGGCTGGGTCTGCCCCACGGTGGCCCCGAGGGCGCCTCTCCCATCATCCCCGTGCCGGTAGGGGACGAGGTCCTCGCGCTTGCCGTAGCGGACAGGCTCCTGGCCGACCACGGGGTGCTCTGCAGGGCGGTGCGACACCCCACGGTGCCCAAAGGCGCGGCCCGCCTGCGCCTGACGGTCACGGCCTTGCATTCCGAGGACGACATAGCGCAGGCTGCCGCTTCGGTGTTGCGTGCGCTGGAGGCGGAATGAAGAAGAGAGACTGGACCCGGATCGACCTGGACCACGTCTGGCATCCATTCACCCAGATGAAGACATACCAGGCCGATGAAAACCTGATCCTCGCCTGGGGAGACGGCAACTGGCTCGAGGACGTGGACGGGAACGTCTTTTTCGATGGGGTCTCGTCCCTCTGGACCAACGTCCACGGCCACCGTCACCCTGCTCTGGACCGCGCCCTCATGGGCCAGACCCACCGCCTGGCCCACTCCACCCTCCTGGGGGTCGGCAACCCCCCCGCGGCAGCGCTGGCCGAGCGCCTGGCCGCGCTGTCCCCCGGGGACCTGGGCCGGGTCTTCTACTCCGACGACGGCTCCACCGCAGCGGAGGTGGCCCTGAAGATGTGCTTCCAGTCCTGGCGGCACAGGGGTGCCGAGGGGGACGAGCGCACAGAGTTCGTGGCCATCGGCGACAGCTACCATGGGGACACCATCGGCTCCGTCAGCGCGGGGGGGATGGAGCTCTTCCACGGCCTCTTCCATCCCCTCCTCTTCAAGACCCACTTCATCCCGTCGCCCAACTGCTACCGTTGCCCGATGGGCAGAGAGCGGACAGCGTGCGATTTCGAATGCGCCCGCGAACTCGGGCCCTTGCTTGACCAGGCCGGTAAAAAAATAGCGGCGATGATCGTAGAGCCGATGGTCCAGGGCGCGGGGGGCCAGATCGTCTACCCGGCCGAGGTCCTCAGGATCTGCCGGGAGGAGACCGCGTCCCGGGGGATCCCCCTCATCGCGGACGAGGTGGCGACGGGCTTCGGCCGCACAGGCCGGATGTTCGCGTGTGAGCACGCGGACATCGAGCCTGATCTCGTCACCGTGGCCAAGGGTCTCACCGGGGGCTACCTCCCGGTAGCGGCCACCCTCGCGGGAGAGGAGATCTACGAGGCCTTCCTGGGCGAGTATGAAGAGTTCAAGACCTTCTTCCACGGCCACACCTACACAGGCAACCCCTTGGGCTGTGCGGTGGCGTTGGCCAACCTCGATCTGATCGAGGAGACGGACCTGGTCGCCCGGGTGGCGGCGCGGAGCGAGTCCCTCGAGGAGCAGCTGAAGAGGCGGCTCAGCCGCCACCCGAACGTCGGGGACATCCGCCTCCTGGGCTTCATGGGCGGCGTGGAGCTCGTCGCGGACCGCTCCACGAAGGCCCGCCTCCCCGTGGAGGCCCGCACTGGCCACCGGGTGTCCCTGGAGGCCCGCAAGGCCGGCCTCCTCCTGCGTCCTCTGGGGGACGTGATGGTGCTCATGCCCCCCCTGGCGGCCACCGACGGAGAGCTGGAGTTCCTCGTGGACAGCATGGCCTGGGCCATAGAACATGTGTTCCATTCCAAACAATCCTCCCCCCTTGTTGGGGGAGGTGCCCCCGCAGGGGGCGGAGGGGGGACGAGCTCGGCAGAGAGCCGAACCCTCCCCGCGCTCCCGCGCATCCCCCGCCGAGGCCGCCTGGATCTCCTCCCAGGTCCCCGCCCCGCAGACACCCCGCGCAGGATCCTCGTCACCGGGACGGACACCGGGATCGGCAAGACCGTGGCCGCGGCAGCGTTGGGCCTGGCGGGCCGCGCCGCCGGGCTGGATGTCACCTGCTGGAAGCCCGTGGAGTCGGGTGTTCCCCGGGGCCACGACGAGGGCCCTGATCAATGCCTGTACCGGGCCCTGGGCCTCGCAGGCTCAAGAGATCGCTGGCCCGTCGCCGGCTACTGCGATCCCGTCTCGCCCCACCTGGCGGCGCGCACCGAGGGTCGGACCATAGACGTCGAGAGCCTGGTGTCTCGCCTGCGGTCAGGCGACGAGCCGCTCCTCGTGGAGGGCGCCGGCGGCCTCCTGGTGCCCCTGGACGGGACCTCCACCTGGGCCGACCTGGCCCTCCGGGCCGACCTCGGTGTCCTGGTGGTGGCGCCCAATCGTCTGGGCTGTCTCAACCAGGTTTTTTCGGCGGTCTACCTGCTGCGCACCATGGGGATCGACATCTGCGGGGTGATCCTGAACAACCACCACGCGGACGCCAACGATCTCTCCGCGGGCTCCAACCCCGCGGAGCTGGAGCGCTACCTCGGCGAGATCTTCCTCGGCGTCCTCCCGGATCTTCCCGCGCTCGACACCGCCGCGCTCACCCCGGCCGCCTCTGCAATCGCCCGAAAACTCTGGGGATTTTAGTAAACAAGACGACTCGGGTCCTATAAAAACGGGATCTGACTTGACAGGTCTGCGCTCCTCACTACTTTACACAGAGAAGGCGTCGAAGAAACCAATAAGGTTTGACGTCGGTCAAGGCTCGCAAATAACATCAAACATTGCTTTCTTTGGAGGTGTAACATGTCACTGGTACGCTACAACAATCGGTGCAGTCCGAGGCGGTCTCTGTGGGACGACGAATTCCTGGCTCCCTTCTTCGGCAGGACCGAGCCCCGCTGGGGTCCACGCGTGGACGTCCACGAGGCCGACGGCGTCCTCCACCTGGAGGCGGAGCTCCCCGGCGTGGACAAGGACGACGTGAAGATCACCTTCGAGAACGGCGTCCTCTCCATCACCGGCGAGCGCAAGTCCGAGGAGACCCCCGAGGGCGCCCGTTACTTCATCCGTGAGCGACGGTTCGGCGAGTTCTCCCGTGCCTTCCGCCTGGGCAACGCGTACGACACGAAGAAGATCGACGCCACATACAAGGACGGCGTCCTCTCGATCGCCATCCCCAAGAAGGCCGAGACCCTCCCCATGACCGTAAAAATTCACTAGGCTTCCAGTTTGTGGGAGGCCCTTCAGGGCCGAAAGGAACCCCGATGGGCAGCTCTAGCTGCGTTTCCACTTCTTCTTGGAGTTACGGATCATGAGGTGGGTGTTGCGTTTGCCGGGGAGGGAGCCGCGGATAAGGAGAATGTTGGCTTCCTTGTCCACGCCCACGACCTTCAGGTTCTCGGCGGTGAAGGTCACGTTGCCGTACTGACCGGGCATCTTCTTGCCCTTGATGATCTTTCCGGGGTAGGCGGAGCAGCCCGGCGCGCCGCCGTGGCGGTAGTACTCGTGGACGCCGTGGGAGGCCTTGCCGCCGTGGAAGCCGTGGCGCTTCATCACGCCTGCGAAGCCCCGGCCCTTGGACTTGCCGGTGACGTTGACGTAGTCGCCGACCTCGAAGAGGTCCGCGGTCACGTCCTGGCCAACCTGGAAGTCGCCGACCTCGGCTTCACTCACCCGGAACTCCCTCACGAAGCGCATGGGCTTCAGCTTCGCCTTCTGGGCCTTGACCAGCTCGGGCTTCCGGACCTTGCGCTCTTCCACCGGGCCGAAGCCCAGCTTCACGGAGGCGTAGCCGTCCTTGCCGGCCTCGGACTTGACCTGCATCACCTTGCAGGGGCCCGCCTGGACCACGGTCACGGGGATGACCTGTCCGTGCTCGTCAAAGACCTGGGTCATCCCGATCTTCTTTCCCAAGATTCCACGTACCTTCATTGTTCTTCCTCATTGCGTCGGTGGCGGACCATCGGAGCACACGGCACCTGCCGGACTCGATGCTCACACCGAACTCAGGGCGGCCGGATTTTTAACAGAGCGTACCCGGGAAGTCAACAAGGATCTCTGTGGGAGGGTGTTTCTATGGGAACCCCACGCCTCTCCGACGTGTTCACCGCTGGCGGCGGACATGCAACTCGGCTAGGGTATCCAGATGCTGATTCTCCTCGCTACTCTATCCTTCTCTCTCGCCCCGCCGCCGGATCCGGCGATCCCCGCGGAGCTCGCCCCGGTAGCGCTCCACATCGCCGCGCTCGCTCCGGGCGATGAGATCGCCCGGGACGTAGCGGTCACGGCGACCGCCGGCGTGGAGGTCGTGCTCTACGCGGTGGTCGAGGCCAAGGACAGTGGCGGGCGGACCTGGTGGATCACCGCGGCCCCGGCGTTCAAGCTGCGTGGTCGTAAGGTTCGTAGAGACCGGGTCCTCCCCCCTGCGGTCCTGGTCCCCCGCGGTGTCATTCCCGGCTGGCACAAGCTCGAGCCCGCCCAAGGGTCCTACACCGAGCGCAGCACCCCGCTTTCCTGGCAGCGTACTGCCTGGGCCGATGGTTGGCAGCGGGCCGTGGATGTGCACCCGACGATCCTCGGCGACCAGTTCCCGGATCACTCCACGGGGCTCGGCGTCATGCGCTTCCAGGTCGCTGCGTCCTGGGGCGAGCTCGACCTCGCCTCACCGGGGCTCGAGGAGGAGGGTCGGCGCCGGATCTCCAAGGCGGCGGCGATGGTCACGTTCCTGCCGGAGCTACCTCGCTGGCTGCCCGAGCTCTTCGCGCTGGTGAACACCCCCTACATGTGGGGCAACCTGGCGTGGCACGCGGACGGCCAGTACGCGAGCGACTGCGCGGACTTCATCATCGCAGCCTGGCGCCGGTCGGGGCGGCGGGTGAAATACACCAACTCCTACGGAATGAAGTCCCACGCGCGCCGGGTGATCGGGATCTCAGGTACCGACGAGGACGGCGCCTACCTCGACCGCAAGGATCGCCGCATCCCCTTCGGGCGGAAGGGGGTCCGTCAGGGGGACGTGATCTTCTGGACCCGCCACGTCGGGGTCATCCTGAAGGACGCGTGCACCGGAAAGCCCGAGGACATTCTGTCTGATTGCGAGGGCAACGGCTACCTGGACACCCGGGATCTGGTGATTCACACCGTCTGGAAGCCCCCAATGGTCGAGGGGATCCGCGCGGCGTATGGGGATCCGACGTCTGTGTTCACCTCGAAGTTCTAGGGGCTCAGACGCGGAACCGCATTCCCGTCCACCGTCCCGATGCGTCAGGCCTGGAGGCTCTACCGAGCTGTCGGCTCCGTTGCCGTTGCCGTCGCCGTTGCCGATTCCACCCATCTCGTCCGGGACTCATATCTCTGCACGGGGTCCTCCCCCCTCCGCCGGCTTTGCCGGCACCTCCCCCAACAAGGGGGGAGGGTTCATGTTGCTCAACCGAATGTCCTGCGCGGCAATCAACCGCTATGTCGTTCAAGCTTGGTACGGCGCGCCCGCTTCCCCCCTTGTTGGGGGAAGTCCCCGGAGCCGAGCGAAGCGACCGCGGAGGGGGATGGGGGGAGGACCCCGTGCAGAGCCGTCCCTGGCCTACTCTCCGATCAACTGCACCACGATCCTCCGGCTCCGCGGCCGGGTATCAAAGTCCAGGAGGACGACCTGCTGCCAGGTTCCCAGGAGAGGACTTCCGTCTGAGAACGGGACGGTTAGGGAGGGGCCCATGAGGCAGGCCCGGACGTGGGCGGCGCCGTTGTCGCATCCCCAGGTGGCGTGGTGATCCCAGTGGCCTCGCTCCGGGGCGATCTGGTCGAGGACTCTAACGATGTCCTTCACCGCTCCGGGCTCGTACTCGATGGTGGAGAGGCTCGCGGTGGAGCCCGTGACGAAGAGGGTCGCGGTCCCCGCGGTCAGGCCCGAATCGGCGAGAATGCTGCGCAGGTCGCCGGTGAGGTCTACCACGTCCGCATGGCCGCGGGTAGAGACGTCGATGTGTTCAGTGGCGACGGTCATGGTGCCTCCCTTACAGCGCCGCCAGGGCCGCTCCGGCGAAGCCCAACAGGATAGCGGCGACCTTCCGTTTCGTGAGCCGCTCCTTCAAGAAGAACGCAGCGAGGACCGGGATGATCAGGACGCTGGTCTGGTTGAGGACGCTCGCGATGCTGGTGTCGGTGTATTTCATTCCTGCGATCCAGATCATCATCGCCACGTAGGTCCCGATGAAGGACGCGGGGACCAGGAGCCGCCAATGGCGCCCCGGACGAAACGCGCGACCGATGTCCCTGCGGCTCTGTCCGTGTGTCAGGTAGAGGAGGAGGAAGGCCATGCCCCCTGAGAGGCGTACGATGGCGGACCAGACGACGTCCGCCCGGTTGAGCACGGGCTTGGCCATGACGATCCCTGCGGCCATGCCTACAATGGCCAGGGCCCCGTAAAGGATCCCCGTGCGGAGGTCCTCGCGGGAGATCGGCGTGTCGTCCGGATCCCCCTTCCACGCGATGAGCAGGATGGCGGAGACCATCAGGCCCACAGCGACCAGGAGGGTAGCGCTTATCGGCTCGGACAGGTAGAAGAACGCAAAGAGGACGATGCAGGGACTGTAGATGCTGTCCACCACTGCGGCGCGCCCGGCGCCAAGGCGGTTGAGGGAAGCGAAGAAGAGGCTGTCGGCGACTCCGATGCCCAACGCGCCCGAGGCCAGGAGAACGACTGCGTCGACCCAGTCGTTTCCCGGGGGGAAAAAGGGGACCCCCAGGAGGAACATGGTCGGCACCAGCAGCACCACAGCAAATGTATTTTTAAATAAATTCAATGCGACAGGTGGGGTGGATGCGCCGGAGGCCCGGAACATCACCACCGCGCCGGCCCAGATGAACGCGACGAGGAGGGAGTAGAATTCTCCGCTGGTGGCCAGGGCCGTCATGGGGGGGGTTGTATCACACGCCCAGCGCACGCGCCACGGCGCGCCCGACCGCGAGGCCGTCCGCTGCGGACGAGGTGATCCCCCCCGCGTAGCCGGCCCCCTCGCCGCAGGGATGGAGCCCCGGGTGGGACATGGACATCAGACCGTCGTCTCGAAGGATCCGCACCGGGGACGCGGTGGTGGTCTCCAGCCCGATGAGGCAGGCCTCGTTCGTGAGATAGCCGCGCATGACCTGATCCGCCCGGTGCAGGCCCTCCCGGAGCGCGGCCCGGATGTTCGCAGGGAGCAGCGCCCCGAGCTCGCCTGCGGCGAGGCCCGGACCGTAGCTGGAGTTCGGCAGAGTTTTTGAGGAGGTGCCGCGCAGAAAGTGCATCAGCCTCTGGGCCGGCGCAACATAGCCGCCGCCGCCTGCAGTAGCTGCGGCCCGTTCGAGGCGGCGCTGGAAGCGCACCCCGGCCAGGACGTCTTCGCCGTCCCAGTCCGCGGGTCCTACGGTGGCCACCAGGGCCGCGTTGCTCCAGGCCGAGGTCCGGGCTGCGTGGGACATGCCGTTGAGTGCAAGGGCGTCGGGCTCCGGGGGCACAGGGAGGACGTGGCCTCCCGGGCACATGCAGAAGGTGTAGACCCCCCGGCCCCCGAGCTGGAAGGCCAGACGGTACTCAGCGGCTTCGAGCTCCGGGTGCCCGGCGAGGGGCCCGTGCTGGATTTCGTCGATCAGCTCCCGAGGATGCTCCACCCGCACCCCCACCGCGAAGTCTCTGGGGGCCATCGCCACCCCGGCAGCGTCCAGCCACTCGAAGGTGTCCCTGGATGCGTTGCCCGGGGCCAGGACCACCGCGGCCGCGTCCAGATCTCCGGTGGTGGTTCGGATCCCCTGCACGCGCCCCTCCTGGACCCGAAGCCCTTCCACCCGGGTGTCGAAGCGGAACACCACTCCCGCCTCCTCGAGGCTCCCTTGGAGCTCTTCCAGGAGGGGCACGAGGCGGTTGGTGCCGATGTGGGGCCGCGCGTCCACGGCGAAGTCGTCGTCGCCTCCGAGCCAGGCCAGCCGGGCCAACACCTCCCGCGCCGCGGGGCCGCGCTTACGGGTGAAGATCTTTCCATCGGAGTATGTCCCCGCCCCTCCGAGGCCAAACCGGTAGTTGGACTCCGGATTGAACCTGCCGTCCCTGCGCAGGTCGCGTACGTGCATGTGGCGCGCGGGAAACCCGGCGCCCCGATCCAGGATCTCCGCCGGGAGCCCGGCCTCTGCCAACGCGAGGGCCGCGAAGAGACCCGCGGGGCCCGCCCCCACGATCACCACTGGTGGCCTGTTGGCCAGGGGCTCCTGGTACGCCGGCATTCGCCCTATGGGCGCGAAGACAGGGCCGTTGGCACGCCGGACCTCCACGGACAGGACCCACTGGAGGCGCCGCCGCTGCCGCGCGTCCAGGGAGCGCCGCGCCGTCCTCCATTCCAGCGCGCCCGGCGCAGCCTCCTGCACCGCCGCCTCCAGACGCCCAAGCTCTCCCACGGGGAGCGTGATTGTGATCCTCTCAGTCATGCTGCGGTTGTACATCGTCCATCGTCCATCGTCCATCTCCCTTGAACACCTGCCATGCCTGTGCCTATCCTTGGCCTGTTGTTGTGCAAGGAGGTCGCATGCTCAGGGTACGTTCATTGGTCCTCGCCCTCGTTGTCGTAGTCGGCGGCAGCCAATCCATCGGTCACGGCCAGGAACCCGAGTCCGCGGATCTCTGGCTCTCCGTCGTCGTGACCAACGACATCCACGGCTATCTGGAGCCACAGCCCTGGTTCCTCCCCGCGGCGGAGGGCGGGGAACACCGCTACTCCATCGGGGGCGTGGAGTGGTTCGCCGGCTACCTCGAGATCCTCAAGGAGCGGGATCCCCTGCTCCTCCTGGACGCGGGGGACATGTTCCAGGGGACGCTGATCTCCAACACCGTGAACGGCGCGTCGGTGGTGGCCGCGATGAACCATCTGGGCTTCAGGGCCACAGCGGTCGGCAACCACGAGTTCGACTTCGGCAAGGAACACGAAGATGACGCGGATCCCTTCTCTGCGCTGAAGGCGCGGGCAGCAGAGGCGTCCTTTCCCTTCCTCGTAGCGAACATCTACGACCGGGCCACCGGGACCACCGTGACCTGGCCCGGGACCGCCTCCCACGTCATCGTGGAGGTGGCGGGGCTCAAGATCGCCGTCCTGGGCGGCACCACCCAGGACGCGGCCAAGCTCTCCCTCCCTCAGGTGGGGAGTGACCTGGACTTCCGTCCCATGGAGGAGGTCCTCCCGCCCCTGGCGAAGCGCCTGCGCGCCGAGGGCGCTGACGTTGTCATCGCGGTGGTCCACGCGGGCGGGGCGTGCGAGCACGGGACCCCGCCGGACGATCTCTCCACCTGTGAATCCGAATCGGAGATCTTCCGCATCGCCCGGGCCATGGATCCCGGGGACGTGGACCTCATCGCCGGAGGGCACACCCACGCCTACATCTCCCACCGGGTGAACGGGATCGCAGTCGTCGAGGGGGGCGCGTACCTGCGCTCCTTCAGCCTGGTTCGGCTGCGCTGGTCCCGCGCCGAGAAGCGGTTGGCGGAGCTGATCTTCGAGGGCCCCGTGGGGGTGTGCCACGAGATCCCCGAGGGATGGGAGAGCTGCGTCGCCTTCCGGAAGGCTGACTGGGACCGGACGGCCCCCGTGGGTCGACGTCCCGCTACCTTCCTGGGCAAGCCCGTGAAGCCTGTCCCGTTCCTCGACTCGATCCTGGACGATCGCCTCCGCGCGGGTCTTGAGAAGGCCCGCGAGCCCCTGGGGCCCGAGGTGGTCCGTTCCCTCAAAAAGGACGGCCCGGGGGATCACCCGGTGGGCCTCCTGGAGGCGGACATTCTCCTGGACACCTACCCCAAAGCGTCCGTCGCGCTGGTGAACGAGAGCGGGATCCGCGCCGGGCTCCCCGAGGGGGCCATCACCTACGGTGATCTGTACCAGGTCTTCCCCTTCAAGTCCCAGCCTGCGCTCATGGAGCTCACGGGCGAGGAGCTCCTGGACATCCTGCGCCTGGCGACCAGCGGCGCCCATGGGCTGCCGGTGGTTGCGGGGATCCGCATCGTGATCGACCGCGCGGCGGACGACTGCATCCGGGAGGACTGGAACGGCGACGGTGTTCGGGAGCCCTGGGAGCGGCAGCTCCTCATCTCGGCGACCCTGGCGGACGGCACCCCCATCGATCCGGCGTCGAAGTTCGTGGTGGTCTCCAACTCCTACCTGGTCGGGGGGGGCAGCGACTTCGCCAGGGTCCTTGATCGGGTCCCTGCGGAGCGTAAGACGACCCCGGAGGATATCCCGATCCGTGACGTGATGGCTCGTTGGTTGAGGGGCCATCCGGACGTCCGTCTCGGGGAGGGGGACTACAGCTGCGATACCGGGGATCATCCTAGAGTGGATGTGCGCAATCCCGATCACCTCCTGGGCTCTTCTTGCAAGGAATCTCCGCCGCCCCCGTCCGGCGAGCCGGCCACCATGTGAGACCGGACTTTCCGCTTGACACCTGGGGCTCGGTACGTAAACTCCCAACCCGGTGTTTTTCGCGG